>JASHRE010000068.1 GCA_030037515.1 Candidatus Sulfotelmatobacter sp. | reverse complement strand
TTGCTCTTCTTCAGAAAAGGGGAAAGGATTGGCTTCAAGCCGAGAGCCACCCAGGCGTATACTCCGACAATTGCTGACGCTGCCGCCAGACCATACCCGCATTGCACGAGGTAATCTGGCGTAAAGGTCAAATAAGCTTCCGTCGCAACGTTATAGCCGGCAAAGACCAACCCTAACATCCAGGCCGCCATCTTGTGGTTGGAAGGCAGAGAAGCGGCAGGCGCGTCTTCCCGGCTCGCACCCGGAGCCGCGGAAGGCACCGTGACCATCATGAAAAGGCCGACGCTCGCCAACACGACCAAGAGCCACATTGCCCGTTGCCAGCCGGAATGTTCCCCGATCCTGCCCAGCGCAAAGAGGCTGGCATACACTCCTGCCGTCATGCTCATGCTGTAAAATCCCATCGTGAGGCCGAATTCCCTCCTTCCTTCAAACCATACCGCCAGCAATTTCGGTCCGGCCACCAGGTGACCGGTCATCCCGGCCGAGAATATGACTCGTCCGAGGCACAGCACCCAAAAACCCGGTGCAATGGCCATGAGAACGGTGCCGAAAACGATGAGTGCCCACAGTGAAAGGAACAGTCCGCGAAGACGGATTCGGTCGGCCAACCATCCGGAGGGCAGGGATGCGCAGGCCGAAACCAAGTACCAAAGCCCGGTCAGCCCGCCTGCTTGTGTGCGGGAAATATTGAGGTCCCTCACCCAGAGGTGGAAGAGGGAGAACGGAGCAGAAAAGATCATCATCCCGCCTGCTGTCGTCAGCAATACGAGAATCAGCACGACCCAACGATAGTTTTCTTTCAATGGAGGCAAATCAGGTCCTCGGTTTGCTTCGGCGGCATCGGGCCGCTCATTCCAGTTTTTGTTCGGCTGGCGTAGCATAAACGCCGCGGCCGATGGCAACAACCTGGCCCCGCTCATCCTTGACTTCAACATCTGCGACGCAGACGCGCCGGCCAACTTTAACTGTTCTTGCAATTGCCCTAAGGCAGCCACGCTTGGCTGGCCGGAGATAATCGATCCGAAGGTCCACGGTTGGCACATCGCCCCCCGTTTTTGAATAGACCGCGTAATCACCCGCAATATCGATGAGCGCGCCAAGAACTCCTCCATGCAACCAGTCGGAGTCATCATCGCGCAGGAACTCTTCGCGAAACGGCATGTCAATCTCGACCAACCCTTCCTCGTATCGCACTAGTTGCAAGCCCAGGAACCGGTGATATGGCGATTCCAGCAGGTCAGGCTGGTTCATGTTGAGGTTTCTCCTCGAATTCGGCCGCGAGTTTCTCCAGTTGAGCCCGGTCGATCTTTCCTGTGCCGCCCAGTGGCATTGAGTCAAGAAAATAGATGCGGCGTGGGTAGGCGTATGGGGTGCCGTGTTTCAGGAAGAACTGTTGGAGTTCCTCGGCCGAAGTTCTTGCTCTTTCCGAGGGCACGATAAACGCAACCGGAACAGCCCCCTTGACCGGATGAGGGATGGGGACAACGTAGGCTTCGCGGACATTTGGATGCCGTAGAAGAACATCGACGATCTCTTTGGGATAGACATTTTCGCCGGACACATTGATCATGTCATCTTTGCGTCCCACGAAATAGAAGAACCCATCCTCGTCGCGGCGCATGAGGTCTCCGGTGTAGAGCCATCCGTCGCGGAACTTCTTTTTGGTGACTTCCGGGAGCTTCCAATAACCTTTGGCCAAACCGGGATTGCGGGTGATAAGCTCTCCCACCTGTTGTGGTCCCAACTCGGTAACGCCGTCCTCACCGACAATTTTCACCTCCGATCCCGGAATTTGCCTTCCGCAACTCCCACGTTTGATCAGTCCGTAGCGGCAATTGCTGATTGGGTCCGGCCCGCCTTCGGTCAAGCCATAGCTTTCTGCAATGATCGCGTCAGGGAAGGTTCTCTCGAATTCCGCCACCAGTTCCTCGGAAACCTCCGCTGAACCGCATACGGCGTAGCGCAGTGATTGCACGTCGTTTCTGCGAAGCTCTTCTTTTTCCGCGAGAATCCTGGAAAACATGGCCGGTACTCCGGTCATGTAAGTGACTTTATAGCGTGCGATGGAACGTATGACCTGGACCGGATCAAACCCTGGCAGAATGACCAGCGAGCCTCCGCAGAGCATCATGGGTTTGACGGCTCCCAGCATCGCATTCTTGTGATAGAGCGGGACGGCGACCAACGCTCGCTCCGTCTCGTCGAATGCCTCCAGCTTGCGCAGCAGATCCACATTCCAGATCTGCCCGTGATGGGTCAAAAGAACTCCCTTGGGCTTGCCCGTCGAACCGGACGTGTAGGGCTGAAGACAGACGTCGTCCGGGGCCGTCTTCCTGCGCGCAAATGAAGGAGAAGCGGTGTGGAGCGTCTGTTCATAATTCAGGGCGCGGCCGGTCGTTTGCGCATCCACAACGAACTGCTTTATGGCGGGAACTTGAGGGACCAAAAACTGAGCACGGGCAGCCATTTCGGAACTGGCGATGAGGACCACCGCCTCCGAGTCGGCGATTACGTACATAAGCGCCCCATCGCCCATGCGAATATTCAGGGGCACTGGAACTGCGCCCAGGCGCATCGTTCCGAACAGCACCTCGATAAAGCGATAGTCATTGTTGAACATCAGGGCAACTCGGTCGCCCGCTCGAACTCCCAGGCCGTCCAGTGCATTGGCCATGCGATTGCACCGCTCGTCCAATTCCCCGAAGGTGACGACGATGTCGCCCTGAAAAATGGCGGGCGCCGTGGGCTGAAGCTGAAGGGGAACATCGAAAAGGTGACCAAGATTTTCTGGTAGCATTCCGAACCTCAATCAGTAACAATCAAAACCGATTTTCCGAAGACCTTTCGATCCATCAACTCCCGCAGTGCCTGTGGAGTCTCAGAAAGCGGTCGCGTCGAATGGATGACCGGTTTGAGCTCTCCCTTGGCAACCATATCCATCAATGTGGTCTGATCCTCGTGCGTCCAGCCGTCGGACCCAATGATCTGCAGCTCGAAACTCCAGATGTAGCGAATATCTTCCGCGGGAGCATAGCCGGCGGTTGCACCGCAGGTAAGGAGACGGCCCTG
>JASHRE010000631.1 GCA_030037515.1 Candidatus Sulfotelmatobacter sp. | reverse complement strand
AGAGACATATACCATCGGGCAGGGCCGGCAATCGTGATCGGCCTGCTCCTGACCGGGCAACGGCGGGTCTTGCTGAGTAAATGGATCTGGCTGGACGGAGTCGCGGCGTTCATGATTGTTCAGCCCAACTTGCTCTGGAATATTCACCACGATTGGGCCGTTCTAGCAATTGATGCACAACATTGGCTTGGCAGGGTGCGATGTCGTCAGCGGGCCGATCGATTTTTCCTTCCCGCAAATCCTAATCGCTCGCCCAGACTGATTGCGCGGTTCTTCTGGCGGCGCTTGAAATCGGTATCGATTTCTGGGCGGGATCTATGCCGTTTGCTACGCCGCTCTTTATTCTCCCCTATGGAAAACTGCTGTTTCCCGCCCATTATCCCATGCTGACGGAGGCGGGCGCGGTTCTGATCGAAGCCGCGCTCGAGCGTCCTGAAACCGGTCGTCCTCGTTTGCAGGGGCTGAAACCCACGGCCACAATTGTGCTTCTCGCCAACGGTTCTTACCTGGCACCGGTCGTCATCCCCGTATTTCCCCCCGGCACGCTTTTGAGCCACGCGCGCCATCTTCCTACGCAGCCAACGGTGAACCAGTGTTCCCACGCGCCGGCGGCGCCGCCGCGGTGGTATTTCGATCAATTCCGGAGCCATCGAGTTTTTTGATCGTGATCGCGGTCTGCAGACGGTGATCAGCGGCGATCGCACCTACTGCCTTTGGAGCCGGCGCGATGTTCAGGCAATTGCACGGTCGCGCTCGGGGACAGAAAAGAACGCCTGCAGAAATTGTTTAGTAACGTGCCGTATCCGGGCGCTTTTTATCTCTGCAAGGGAGTGAGGTTTGGCAGCCTTCGCGAGCTCTGGCAAAGATCCAACGTTGCACTGAGAAGCACGAGCGCATACAAGAGGTTCCCTGCCTTCCTGGTAGAAGCGGGGATTCGGAATGACGCCCTGTGCGGACTCTGCGGATTTGTTGAGGAACTGCCTTTCCGGCGCTAACCTGAAAGGACTTCTCAGCGTCTAACAGTATTTAATACCCCTGCGATGTGTGCTGCACGCCATTTTGTTGACCCAAGGATCCCTATGTCCCGAATCAGTTTCGTGCTTCTGCCTATTCTTATGACTACGCTCATGACCGCTCAAAACCTTTCCGTCTCGCAGCCGACAGTGTGGGCGACGAAACCCGATGTGGCAGCGTTCGAAAAAATCGAAAATGACCGTTTGGCTGCGGCTCAGGCTTCGATCGACAAGCTGCTGGCGATCAAAGGTGCGCGCACGATCGACAATACCCTGGCGCCGTTTGACGACGCCACTCGGCAGTTGAACGCGGCCGGATATCTCGCGGGGCTGATGGAGCAGGTCCATCCCGATGTCACGTTCCGTGATCATGCGACCACGATGCTGACGAAAGTCTCCGCGGCGCAGACGGCGATCGCTCTCAATCACGACGTGTACAGCGCGCTTGCCTCGCTCGATCTCTCCCATGCCGATGCGGCGACTTGCTACTACGTGCGGCGCCAGCTGCTGGAGTTCCGTCTGGCCGGTGTCGACAAGGACGACGCGACACGCGCGCGCTTGAAGGAATTGAATCAGAAGGCCACCGACCTGCAGTCAGCGTTTGACCGAAACATTTCCGACGATCAAAAAATCGTCGAGGCCGACCCCTCCGAATTGGAAGGCCTGCCGCAGGACTACATCGATCGGCACAAGCCGGGAGCGGACGGGAAAGTGCAGTTGACGACGGATTATCCCGATGCGTTGCCGGTTTTCACGTTTGCCAAAAGCGACAACCTGCGGCGGCGCATGGCGATAGCGTTCAACACCCGGGCGTATCCGAAGAACAAAGAAGTCCTGACGGACCTGTTGAAGACGCGGTACGAGATTGCGGCCCTGATCGGTTACTCCTCGTGGGCGAACTACAACGCCGCCGACAAGATGATTGCGAAGGGAACAAACATCGGCGACTTCATTCAGCAAGTAAACGATGCAAGCCGCCCCCTGGCCCAGCGCGAGTTCGAAATGCTGCTGGCCGAGAAGCGTAAGACCGACCCTGGCGCCAATCAAATTTGGGATTACGAGGGTGGATATTTCTCCGAACTGGTGCGTCGCGAGCAGTACAACTTCGATTCGCAATCGGTACGGTCATATTTTCCCTTTATGCAGGTGAAGCAAGGAATTCTGGATACCGCGGCCGATTTGTTTCATGTGACTTTCCAACAGGAGCTGAATGTGCCGTCATGGGACCCGACTGTCGAGACGTGGCTAGTGATCGACCATGGCAAGCCGATTGGCCGGTTCTATCTCGACATGCACCCGCGGCCCGGAAAGTACAGCCATGCCGAGATGGCTCCGGTTCTCGACGGCATCCGCGGAAAGCAACTGCCGGAAGCGATCTTAGTCTGCAATTTCCCGGCTCCCACGGCGACCGATCCGGGATTGATGACATATGACGATGTGGCCACATTTTTTCATGAGTTTGGCCACCTGATGCATCACATTCTCGGCGGGCAGCAGCAGTGGGCGGGAATCAGCGGCATCAGTATGGAATCGGATTTTGTGGAAGCGCCCTCGCAGATGCTCGAGGAATGGATTCGCAGTCCGCAAGTGCTGGCAAAGTTTGCGCGCCACTATAAAACCGGAGAACCGATTCCCGCTGATCTGGTGGCGCGCATGAACCGCGCGTCGGCGTTCGGCCGCGCCGGATGGGTTGAGCGGCAGAACGGTTTCACGGCGATCTCCTATGACATCTACAAGGACAAGCCGGAGAGCGTTGACCTGGATGCAGTCACGCTCGACAGCACGAAGAAGTACACCATGTTTACCCCGCTGCCGGAGACGCATGTCTGGGCGTCGTTTGGACATCTGGGCGGATATTCGTCGGCGTATTACACGTATTTGTGGGACAAGGTGATCGCAGAGGATTTCTTCGTGCAATTCGATCACAGCAACCTGCTGGCCGGAGACGCGCCGTCGCGCTATCGACGGCTTGTGCTCGAACCGGGCGGATCGATGTCGGCCAACGACCTGGTGAAGAATTTCCTCGGACGTCCGCAGAACGTGGTTGCACTTGAGAAGTGGATGGGAGAAGAATTCAACGGAACCGGGGCAAAGGCGGACGGGGAATAGCGCGCGAGCTGGGGACACGAGGGAAGCAGGTCGCGTCTCGGCCGAAAAAGAGCGGGCGAAGCCCGATGCTCACGCTCGGTTGTGGCGGGACGAACCTCAAAGCATCCGCCCCAGATGTGTGCTTGTTGCGGCGCCAAATCTGCCGCCACCGCTGCCCAGTGACGGCTCGCAGCAGAGCCAGCCGCTTCCTGAGTGACATTGTCGGGGACTTGCGAAAAGCGATAGTCCACAGTTACGTTCGAATTCCCCACTTGTGGATGCACGCAGTTGCCTTGCCGACCGAAGGGTGGCTTCGGCCCAGCGCTTACGAAAGTCGGAGGCAAAATCTGGAAGCCGGAGTCCGAATGTGGTTTCTGAGATAAACTACTGCGCCGAGTTTCTCTCCATTCGTGGCGCACCTTCGCGACTGCTGCGGCCATTTAGGATGAAGTGATTCGATTTCTTACTATAGTTTCTCGAAGAACTCGCAGGCTGAGCACGAAATATAGATCCCGCCGGGGACGCCGCGTTCGCGATCCTTCACGCGCTTCACAATGCGCGTAGGCTTGCCGCACTTCGGGCAATCCGTGCTTTTGGTAGTGTCCATAACCTTTTTGCGGTCGGCGGTTTTAGCGATCTTTGCGCCTACTGCCATAACTCATCTCTCCTCATCGTTTCTAAATTTTGCGCAGCGGCAATCCGCTTCAATTTCCAGCAGATGCTTGTGGATGCAATGTTGCGGATGAAACGTCCACTTCGCAAGACATGGCTGCGTCGTTGTTTGTAATCTTACCGTAAGGTTGGTGCGGCTGTCTTGCTGATGCAGGTTGTGACGCGCCTACTCGGCCCCATGTTGAAGACGATTGCGTTCACGACCTTCTGCGCCTTATCGCCATGGAGCATCGACTGGAGAGTGTATCCGGCAAGGTCGGACCGTCCACGTTCACCTGTTCGTCTCCCATTGCCCAAATCAGCAAGTGAGCCAGATCATGCAGTGGCTCGAGGGGATCAGCTCCCGGGCGGTGCTGCAGGACTTTCCCTCGCTAAGGAAAGAAAATTCTGGGGAAGGCGTTTCTGGGCACCGGGACACTTGGCCGTGAGTCAGGCACCATTGCCGACGAGATGGTCCGCGGCTACATTGACGGACGGGAAGGCGAGCCGGCCGACGGCAGTCGATTTCCAATCGACAACCGCTGAACCCCTCGGCTTCCAGCCGAGGGGTTCAGTGATCGCAATGGGGGCAACAATCTACCTCCGTGTGTATGGGAATTCGTCGTGCGCAGGACTGGGAAGACCCGTACCGATCGCGCCAACAAAGTTTCTGCTGACCACGGCTGTTTATCGACACGTGCGCAATCCTATGTACATCGGGGTGGCGCTGGTGATCCTCGGTGAAGCGGTAATGTTTTGCTCGCCGCATGTCGCTGTCAATGCCGTTGCGATGCTGCTGATCGCGCGCCTTTTCGTTGTTTTCTGAGAAGAGCCCACATTACATTGCGTCGGCAGTTTGGCGAAGGGTACGAAGAATATCGGCGAACTGTGCGGCGGTGGATTCCGCGTTTCTGGATCCGGTCACAAAGCTAGCATGAACTTCCTCGCCCAGACATAGAGTGAAAAGACGGTATGGACGCGGCGAAAATCGAATACTGATGCGTGCCAGCGATCTTGACAAGCACGTCGCTTTCGAGGAGAGCATTTTCGAGAAGCGGATTATGATAGAGCGCGTACACGGTTTGCCGACGTTCATGCAATGAGCGGTTCAAGTTCGCAAGAAAGTAACGCAATCCAGATTCCGGAAATGGATTGAACAAATAAACTACAAGCGGTTGTGGGGGTAAAGGAAAACTCGTCGCATCCGCGCAAACCGACTCGATCGTGAAGCACTTCTGTGATTCGCACTTGTAACAGGCAAGATTCTCTCGAGCGATCGCGTGCAGTGAGGGCAAAAGCTCCACGCCAATGATTTTTTCAAATGGATAATCTGAGGCCATGAGCAGAGTCCGTCCTTTGCCGGACCCGAGGTCAAGGAACGTGAAGTCAGCAAAATTAAGTCCTGTGCATTGCCTCAATTCATCCATCATCTCGTGAAATAGCGCCGGTTCGGTCGGCTGATAGGGCGATTGAAGCGCCCCCAACAAACGGTCGCGCAATCCGACGGCGGCAGCGGTCGTGTTCACGCGGTGATCCCAATCGTAGTCAGCATCGCCATACCGCTGGCGCAGGCGCGACGGTGTCGAATCGCGCAGCAACTCCCACATTTTTGAAAGCAGGGAACTGGCGGCCACCAACCCGCCCGCAGACTTTGCCTCCCGTTTCCAGTAATCAAGCAGTGCCTGGCGGATCGTGGGCGGAGTCGCATTCATAGAAAAACGCGTCTCAGGTCAAGAACCGAGCATACGCGAGTCCTACAGATTTTTGTGAAACTTTGGGAGCGGAGGTTTGTATCCGGGAGGAGTCCCCGTGGTAATGAAAGGGAAGTCGTCCGGATTTTCGACGAGGACGCGGCCTTCCCCACTTAACTTATAAGGATGGCCATCCGGATCGGTGGGCACGCCGGGAAGATGTTCGGCAGCGACAAGCTCGGCCATGCTGGATGGACGACGGCCCGTGCGCTCGCTGAAACGCGTCGCCGCCACCTGCAAATTGGTCACGTCTTCGTCGACTTTCAGGCAACGTAAGTGTTCCATGGCATTGCGCCGGAGGCTGGTTTCATGGCTGCTCTCAAATGTGGCGCTCCAGAGCATGCGGGCTGTCGTGAAATCGCCGGCATTTTCCGCCGTGCGAGCGGCAAGAATTCTCAGAAAAGGATGAGTGTGGGGGATCCGAGATCCTTGAGCGAAGACCTCCGACGCTTTCTTGTAATCCTTGAGACCGGTGTAGTAGACGAATCCCAGGTCCCAGTAGAGTCGCCACTCGTCGGGATTGTGTTCAATCCCATATTCGATCAGCCGGATTGCTTGTTGCGGCTGCCCTGCGCCATTGGGAGGATCGGGCGCGAGAAAGTTGGCCCCGAACAGGTAGGCAGGCAACATGTACGGATCGAGTGTTGTCGTGATTTCGAGCAGGGGCGCAAGTTCGTCGTAAGTCTGCTCACCGTTGTAGTGACGATGCCCGAAATACTGCACGGTCCGAGTCCAATAGATGCAAGCCATCAGGCCGTCGAAGCCGAGGCTGGCGCGTTTCACCAACTTCGGCGAGCTGA
>JASHRE010000630.1 GCA_030037515.1 Candidatus Sulfotelmatobacter sp. | reverse complement strand
TCATCACGTGGAAAAAATCAAGCGCATCCGCTACGGCCCGCTCACGCTCGATATTCCGCCGGGCGCATTCCGCCCGTTGACGCCGAAAGAACTGGAGAGGCTGAAGTCGGCTTGTGGAATCCGCCCGCGATAGGATGTGTCCGCGGCTGCGAAAACCGGACAGCCCAGGGCGGCCGTTCCGACAAGATTAATTCAGTCTGCACGGCTTACCAATTTGCGCGCTTAAAGCCCGCCCTTTAGGGGCGGAGATAAAAGGTGCTAGTACTGGATTTCTGAATGCAGATACCACCCCTACATGGCACTCGAAGGGTGCGAATCCACAACGTTGTGCACAGCAGCAAATGCCACTGCGCGTGGAGGCCGGAATGCAGACGCGCTGCGGGCTGTGCTGGTGCGTGCGATTGCAAAACGCGGTGAACCGCGCCTCTAGCGAGGGGAGGTGCAACCCATCGAAAGTTTCGCGGCGCCATATAATCCGGCATCGCTACCGAGCACAGCGCGCGTGATGATTGTCTTTTGCAGGGTCCGATTCACAGTATTGGTCGCCGCTCCTTCCAGACTGCCTGCCATTTCGTCGGGAGCGCTGGCCGCGTAAATGATGGAGCGCTGACGCAGCTCTTGGAACATGGTGGGAGCAAAGGCGTCCCATGCGCTGGCCACGCCTCCGCCAATGACATACATTTTTAGGTTCAGAACGTTGACGATGTCGGCCAGCAAGATTCCCAGCGCGCGTCCGAAACTGCGAAAGATGCGTCGGGCGGGCTCGTCTCCTTGCACGGCAAGATCGTAAACCAACTTGGCGCTGAACTCCGGCGCCGTGGCGGCTGCCTTGGCAAGTTCCGATGCCTGGCCGCTCGCAATCGCTTCCCGCGCCATCCGTACCACGGCGGTGGCCGATGCGTATCGTTCGGCACAGCCACGATTGCCGCAACCACAGGGAACGCCCTCGGGCTCGATCGTGACGTGACCGAACTCTCCGGCCATGCCGTGCAGGCCATGAAAAATCTTGCCATCGAGCACGATTGCGCCGCCAATGCCGGTGCCGAGCGTAAGCAGGGCCATTTCGTTCGCGCCGCGCGCGGCTCCCAGCCACTGTTCGCCGAGGGCGTGTACTTTCGCATCGTTTTCCAGGAAAATGCGTGTGCCCAGCCGATGCTCAATTGCTTCGCGCACCGGATAATTGCACCAACTCGGCATGTTTGCCGATTTGCGCACCACGCCCGCTTCCAGATCGATGATGCCCGCAATCCCGAAGCCGGCGCCAAGGAGGTTGCCGGCGTCGCGGCGTTGCTTCGTCAGACGCTGGATCGCATCGCACATGGCGTCAACAAGGTCGTCGGGACGGACGGAGAGATTGGTGTTGAGGTTGATTTTTTCCAGGAGTCGGCCGTCGACGCTCACGGCAGCGACTCGTAGGTTCGTGCCGCCCATGTCTACCCCGATGGCGAAATCAGGCATAAGCGGTACAGGGTAACACGGCGACGCCGCGCGGCAGGGGTGAAATCAGCCTGAAATCCGCGAGGGAGATCCCAGCGCTCGCCAGTGAAAGCGCGCGGGTTCGGGATGTGCGCCACTGCTCCCTCACTTCTGGCACTTCGGACAATAATGGCTGCTGCGTCCGGCGATCACGACGCGCTTGATGGAAGTTTGGCAAACCAGGCATGGTTCGCCTTCGCGACCATACACGCGGTGCTGCAACTGGAAGAATCCTTCTTCGCCATCAGCGCCGACATAGTCGGAAATCGATGATCCCCCAAGCGCAATCGCTTCGCGGAGAACTTCCTTGATGGCAACCAGCAGTTTGTTCAGTTTTTCTCGCGCGATCGTGGCCGCGCGCCGGCGCGGACGAATCCCGGCGCGGAACAAGGATTCGTCGGCATAAATGTTTCCCACCCCGCGCAGCAGCGCCTGATTCAGCAACGCGCTTTTGATCGGAGTCTTGCGGCCGCGAAACCGTTCGATGAACTGGTCAGTGTCGATTTCGAGCGGTTCCACTCCTCCGGCGTCGAAGTCTGCACCGGTGGCCACGCTCAGCCGTCCGAATCTTCTGGGATCGACGAAGCGCAGTTCGCGTCCGGAGGCGAGCTTCACTATGGCGTGGGTGTGCTTCTCGATTTCCCAATCCGGCGCGCAGATCTGCAGGCGACCCGTCATTCCAAGATGCACGATCCACTGCGCTTTGAGGGGGGCACTCCCCGCCGCCCAAGATCTTTCGCTTGCTGCGGGCGTCGCCGCCTTCCCTGACGATTTGTGCCCCTTTCGATTTTTCCCGGACAAACGTGTCTGCGCCACACCGTTTTTCTCGAGATCGAACACGATGTGTTTGCCCATGCGGCGAACGGCCGCGATCCGGCTCCGTTCGAGCGTAGCAGCAATTTCCTCGGCGGGAGACTTCAGGGGCTCTTTCTTCTGGCCGAGCCACACCGACTCAACCACGTCTCCGGTTACGCGTTTTGCAAGTCCTTGGGCAATGGTTTCGACTTCAGGGAGTTCGGGCATGAATGTCCAAATTCTCGATGACGATTCTATCTTGATTCGAAAATCCAGGCTTTCGACTCAGCGGCGGTGCATAGCCGCCCCCTCTTTGGGTGCGGCGAGCAGGCTCGAAAATCATCTTGCCGCCGTAGGGTGGGCCGCGAATTCGCTTGCTCAACCCGGTAGCCCGAGCTTTCGGAGCTGTCGGATCATCCTAGCGGTACGCGCTGGCCTTGATTGTTTGGTGACCGCTCGGCCGCGTTCTTGTAACCAACTCGCTGCTGCGGGATCAGCCAGATCAGTCGACACTGTCGATGGGCGATGGCCCCGATAGCTTGGTTATGTCCCAGGCACGGGACCGGGCGGCGATAAACAATCTCGAAGATGCTTCCTTTGACTTTTACGGCGGCGTTCGCGGGCCGGATTGAGGAGACGTCGCAAGTGGCGGTCGCCCAGCCGAGGTCGGTGGCCATAGTTCACGCCGGGACAGGTGCCCACCCACGACGAGAGATGCTTCTCCGAAGGAATTGGGAGAAAATGGTCAATATCGGTTGCTGGCCGCCCAGTGCAACACCTGATCCTCGACCGAGAACGTTTCCGCCAAAGGGCGTAAAAATTTCGCGGCGAGCGAGGACGCATGCACTTCCAGCGGCACGCTGAAACGCGCTCGGCCGTTGAGAAATCCGCGGATCCAAAGCTCAGCGTAGCGTTCCAGGCCCAACACCTGAATTTGCACGGTGTGGACCAGGGCGTGAAACAGGGCGCGTTCGCTCTGCCGTTGATTGAACGCGACCACGTCGATGAAGGTCAGCGACTCCATGTGGGTGACATCGGGCGGGTTGTCGAACCCAAGCGCACGCACCTGGGCCAGGAATTCGGGGACCGGTACGCGGTCGCCATCCAGTTCGACAATGCGGATCTGCTCCAGCAGGCGGGCGCGAAAATACCGAGCCAGCGCGGTTTTTTGCGACGCGCCGAGCGGTTCTGCCTTAGGGAAATATGTTTCGCGCTGCTGCCGCAGATAGTCACAAACCCACTGGACGCCCTGCGCAATCTGCTCGGGTGTTGCCTGCTTAAACGATTCGCGTTGCGCCTCGGGCCTGGCGACGCGGTTCTCTATGCGCTGATAAAACTCGTGCAAAGCGCTGGCTGCTTCCGCCGATTTTCGCAGCAAATCGCGCTGTCCGAAGCGAGCCAAGTCCTCCGCCGAATAGCGGAGGCGCAGGTGATGGGTGGCGCAGTGCGCGCTGACCAGTTCAAGTTGCGCATGCCGCAACTCAGAATTCAGTTGGGTGACAGAGATCCCTTCGCGAGGATCATCGTATTCGTACATCAAGAGACAACTCCTGCGCAGAATTGCGCTCGGCAGGGGGGACCCGCAGCTTGCTTTTTTATACGACGGTTATGTGAACAATGTCAACATTATTTTGCGGGCAAAATCAGGGCCCGCATTTTGCCTGTTTGCCACCGCATGCCGTCTTGAATTAGCCTCGTTTCACAACGGAATCAGCCGCCGCCGGAGCCTTCTATGTCTCGAACTCGCTTGCTCATCAATGGGACTGCGCGCGAAGTAGACGTCGCTCCCGATACTCCTCTGCTGTGGGTCCTTCGCGACTCGCTCAGTCTGACTGGCACCAAGTACGGCTGCGGCCTGGGGTTGTGCGGTGCGTGCACGGTTCATCTGGATGGCGAGGCCGTGCGCTCCTGCCAGACCGCGGTTTCCGCGGTGGGTTCCAAGAAGATCA
>JASHRE010000629.1 GCA_030037515.1 Candidatus Sulfotelmatobacter sp. | reverse complement strand
GTCGCTATGGTGATGCCGCGCGCCTTCTCTTCGGGCGCGTTGTCGATCGAATCAAACGAGCGGAACACAATCTTGGGATTGTGCTTCGACAGAACTTTGGTGATCGCCGCCGTCAACGTCGTCTTGCCATGATCGATGTGACCAATCGTCCCCACGTTGCAGTGCGGCTTTGTCCGTTCAAATTTTTCCTTTGCCATAACCCAGCTCTAGCTCCTAGCTCTTTGCCTCGGGCTCAAAACCAAATCCTCTTCGCTGCCGTTATCGAATCCCTGGCCATAAGCACCGAGAAATTGCTCCTTTTCAGCCACTCTCTCGGAACCGAAACCAAACCCAGTCTCAGAGCTCCCCTACGGCCCTTCGCAACCCACAATCTCCGATCCATCACGCACCGCGCCGAGTGCACTCACTTGGTCGTCCCCTGCACCTTGGCGATGATTTCCTCCGCGACCGATCGCGGAGCCTCCTCGTATCGCGCAAAGTGCATCGAGTATTCGGCGCGACCCTGCGTCGACGAACGCATGTGGGTGGCGTAACCAAACATTTCCGCCAGCGGAACGATCGCCTTGATCACCTGCGATCCCGCGCGATGCTCCATGCCTTCAATGCGTCCGCGGCGCGAGCTCAAATCGCCCATGATGGTTCCAGCGTAGTCTTCCGGCGTGACCACTTCGACCGCCATTACGGGCTCAAGCAGCACCGGGGAAGCCCGGCGCGCGGCCTCCTTAAACGCCATCGATCCGGCGATTTTGAATGCCATTTCGTTCGAGTCGACTTCGTGGTAACTGCCGTCAAACAACGTGGCTTTCACGTCGACCATCGGATATCCCGCGAGCACTCCGCCCTCAAGAGCCTCCTGAATGCCCTGATCGACCGGCTTAATGTATTCCCTCGGCACCACGCCACCGACGACTTCGTTGACGAACTCGTATCCCTTGCCCGGCTCCTGCGGATCGAGATAAATCTTCACGTGTCCGTATTGCCCGCGGCCCCCGGTCTGGCGAATGTATTTGCCTTCGGCCTCGGAATGCTTGCGGATCGTTTCGCGATACGCGACTTGCGGCTTGCCGACATTGGCCTCCACTTTGTATTCGCGCATCATCCGGTCGACGATGATTTCCAGATGCAACTCGCCCATGCCGCTGATGATCGTTTGTCCGCTGTCGGGATCGGTGTGAACTTTGAAGGTGGGATCTTCCTGCGCCAGCTTGCCCAGCGCCATGCCCATTTTTTCCTGATCGGCTTTGGTCTTCGGCTCGACCGCAACGGAAATAACCGGAGCCGCAAATTGAATCGACTCGAGCGCAATCGGATGGTCTTCATTGCAGATCGTATCGCCGGTGGAAACATTCTTCAGGCCGACCGCCGCGCAAATGTCCCCTGCGAGAATCTCGCTGATCTCTTCACGCTTATTGGCGTGCATCTTCATCAGCCGGCCAATGCGCTCCGTCTTGCCCGTGCGGACATTGAGCACGGTGTCGCCGGTCTTCAGTTGTCCGGAGTAAACACGAATGAAGGTGAGCTGACCGACAAAGGGATCAGCCATGATCTTGAAAGCCAGCGCGGCAAAGGGCTCGTTGTCCGCGGGTTTCCGCGTTTCCGGCTGACCCGTCTCAGGATTCTTACCGTGCGTTTCACCAACATCCAGCGGGGACGGCAGATACTCCACCACAGCATCGAGCAGCGGTTGGATGCCCTTGTTCTTGAACGCGGTTCCAACGACAACGGGGAAAACCTTCAATGCGATGGTCGATTTTCGCAGCGACCCTCGCAGCTCATCGGCCGTGATTTCCTCCCCTTCCAGAAACTTGTGCAAAATATCGTCGTCGTTTTCGGCGACAGTTTCGACCAGTTGGGCATGGAAAGCTTCCGCTTTCTTTTTCAGTTCGGCAGGGATTTCTTCCGTGTGATATTCCGCTCCCAGGGTGTCGCCGTCCCATACGATGGCCTTCATCTCAATCAGATCAACGACGCCTCTGAACTTGTCTTCCTGGCCGATGGGAATCTGTATCGCGATGGGCTTGGCGCTTAGGCGCTTGCGGATGGTATCGACGGCGTGTTCAAAATCGGCACCCATCTTGTCGATCTTGTTAATGAAACAAATGCGCGGGACGCCGTACTTATCGGCCTGGCGCCATACTTTTTCCGATTGCGGCTGCACGCCATGCACGGCGTCAAACACCGCGACCGCGCCGTCGAGCACGCGCAGCGAGCGCTCGACCTCGGCCGTGAAATCGACGTGACCGGGCGTATCGATAATGTTGATGCGAATGTCGCGCCAGGTGCAGGTCGTGGCGGCAGACGTGATCGTGATACCGCGCTCCTGCTCTTGCTCCATCCAATCCATGGTCGCAGTGCCTTCGTGGACCTCTCCGATGCGGTGCGTCCGTCCCGTATAAAACAGGATGCGCTCCGTCGTCGTGGTCTTACCGGCATCGATGTGCGCCATGATGCCGATGTTCCTGCAACGCTCCAATGGGACTGTTCTGGGCACGACTATTTCTCTTTCCGGGCTCCGCAAAAATCGCTTGCTACCACCGGTAATGCGCGAACGCCTTGTTCGCTTCCGCCATGCGATGCACGTCTTCTTTTTTCTTGATGGCGGCGCCGCGGCTGTTGGCCGCATCCAGCAATTCATTGCTCAACTTGTCGATCATTCCCTTTTCGCCGCGCGCCCGCGCGTAAGTAATAATCCAGCGGATGGCCAGCGACGTTCTGCGATCGGCGTTCACTTCAACCGGGACCTGATAGTTCGCGCCGCCGACGCGCCGGGTCTTGACTTCGAGCAGCGGCTTGCAGTTTTCGACCGCCTTCTTGAACAGTTTCAGCGCCTCGTCGCCGCCCTTGGACTCCAACTTTGTCAACGACTCGTAAAAGATGTTCTCGGCAGTCGAACGCTTGCCCTGCCACATCATCGAGTTGATGAACTTGGTCACCAGATCCGAACCGTACACGGCATCGGCCGGAACGGTCCGCTTTGCTATATATCCTTTGCGAGGCATGGTCGTCTGTTATCCTTTTTTCACGCGCTTCGCGCCATACTTCGAGCGCCCTTGCTGCCGATTCGCGACACCCACGGCGTCGAGTGTTCCGCGAATGACGTGATAGCGCACGCCCGGCAGGTCCTTCACGCGGCCGCCGCGAATCAGCACAATCGAGTGCTCCTGCAAATTGTGGCCCACCCCGGGAATATAAGTCGTGACCTCGATTCCATTCGTCAGCCGTACGCGAGCGACCTTGCGCAGGGCGGAGTTGGGTTTTTTCGGCGTTTGTGTGTACACGCGCGTGCAGACGCCGCGCTTCTGCGGACAAGACTGCAGCGCCGGACTCGCCGTCTTGTACCGCGGCCGCTTCCGGCCCTTTGCCACCAATTGATTAAATGTAGGCACTCTTTCCCGCTCCTTGGCCGCGCAGCCAGCGCAAGCCTCTGCCGCGCGCACTTTGTTAAGGCTTTCCGTGCGCGACCACAGGCATGACCAGCTCCCAAGCCGATCATTACTTCTCACCGCGGCAAACAAATGCCGGAGAGAGATTCTGGGTTCCGATTCAGACATTCGCCGCCGACGGTGGCACCCGGCCAAAGTTGCGGGGGCGCTCCGTTTCGTCAGCTTGCCCTGCATATCCTTCCGCATAAGGACGAAAGGCACCGCAGGAGCATTTCAGCGAGGAAGTTTCCGAAACACAACGCAAATCCGGAAACGTATTTCTCTAAAGCTCTAAGCGCGAGAGCGACGCGCTCAACACGTCCTCACGCCACACAGCAAGCCTGGATGAACTCGCGGAACCTTTTCAATATAACAAGCGCTTTCGCACATCGTCAACCCGTGATTTTGCATCACAGCCTCACATGGCGACAACTTAAGGCAGCGTTGCGCGGATCCATCGGCTCTTCTACACTACAGATTTTCCAAATCATCTCGGGCGGATCGCGTTGCCGTTTCAGGCAAACGCGGCCTGCGGCTGGAAGAGGGTGCATGGCAAGGTTGTGTCGTAACCAGTACGGACTGATGACGGCGGTTCTGATTGTGATAACTGTCAGCGCTTGTGGCGGGCACAAGATTGCCGGAACCTCGCCTTACCCCGCCAAAATCACGCTGACCCCATCCACCACCACCTCCCTTCAGCTGGGGGCTACCATCACCTTCACGGCTACCGCGCAGAACGGCAGCGGGAACAATGTTTCTGCGACTTTCAGCTATATCTCGAGTAACACCTCGGTTCTCAATGTTTCGCCCGCCGGCGTCGCTTGTGCTGGCCAGTGGAATGTCACCTACACAGTTTGCACTCCCGGCAACGTGGGAGTCGTTTACCTCACCGCGACGGCGGATGGTCAGGTCAGCCGGCCCACAATCATCTTCGTGCATCAGCCCATCGATCAAATCGTGGTCAGCGGAATTCTGCCACTCAACGAGTACGTTCAAGAGCCCTGCCTCTCCCAGGGTCAAACCATGACCGTCCAGGCGCTAGCGTCCAGCGAGGGTACCGACATCACCAGCACCGTCGGCCCGTTCACATGGTCTGCGAACAATGCAAGCGCGGTCACGCTCAATCCCATTACCACAAACTTCACCTATAACGTGCCCACCAACCAGGCCATCGCGACCGCGGCGGTACCTGGAATCACCCAGATCTATGCCAGCGCCAGCGGCGTTACCAGCACTTCGTTTCAGCAGCCGCAATACAACAACCGGGCCGGAACGCTTTCTCCGCTTCTGGACTTTTTCGAAACCTGCCCGATTCAGAACATCATGCTCGAGGTCGGCTCAGGCTCTCAGCTCACCGCACAGACAAGTTTCGTGGCCACAAAGGGGACCTCCGAAACAATTACCGCGGTCGTGACCGACGTGATGGGCAATACATCGCTGGTCGGGTCGGATACTCCGGTCATTCTGAGCAAAACCCCGCTGACCTGGGTTTCGTCGCAACCCGCCGACGTGGCACTGCCCACCGGCTGTACGCTCTCATGCACGGTCACGACCCCCTCCCCGGGCGCCGCATCTGTCACTGCGTCCTGTTCGCCTCCCACCTGCAATGTCGGTTTTCCCTACATTCCGCCGTCGCTGGCGACGCCCAGTGCACTGAGCGCTTGCGCGGGTTTTTTTGGACTCAGCAGCTGTAGCCAGTTCATCCCCGTCCCGGTCTATTCGTCGCCTTTTTGCGCAACCGCGCTGCTGGGGACTCCGTGTACGAACCCGCCTTCACCGTCATCGCTTCCCGTTCCTCCCGCGATTTCTGGTCTTGTAACGGGGGCCACTGCCGCCGCCTCTGTGCTCGCCACCAGCACCGGGTGCGCCGCGGTCAACCCCGTCGACTGCTCCACCGCCATCTACAACGTTTCTACCAACAAGGCGGTGGCGGGCGCCGGAAGTCCGCTGCCCTCTTCGCCCACATCGTTGATGTTCGATCTCGCGGGCGACAAGGCCTATATGGGCAGCCAGATCCAGGCGGTCTCGGTCAATGCCGCGAATCTGGGCTCCTCGACCAGTCCCTTCGGATCGCTGGGAACCGTCAGCGGAAATATCATTGGCATCTCGCACAACGGAAGTCTGGCCGTGTTCTCTGATACCACGCTGAATCCCAATCAAGTTTTCATCGTCAACACGACCACGGCCAGTTCACCCACGGTCACGGCGTATCCCATCACCGGCGCGACTACAGCGGGATTTTCCCCCGATGGATTGAAAGCCTTCATTTACGGTTTGGACAGTAACGGCACGCCAAACCTGTATGTTTACTCGACGGTGCAAGGCCTAGAGACGCTCCCTCTGGCTGCAAATACGACTGTGAATTCAATCGTGTTCTCAAGCAACGGGGCTTTCGCCTATGTCGTCGAGCCCTCGCTCGGAGGCGGCAGCCCGGCGGTAACCGTTTTGAACACGTGCAATAATCTGCCTGCCACCAACCCGGCGCCGCTGCTCGCTCCGCAAGTGATCCCGCTTTCGGCAACTCCGATCTCGTTTCAGGCGCTGCCGGACGGAATCCACTTCATCGCGCTCGAAAGCGGAGGTAGCTTCGACTACATCACGGCCGTCGTGACTCCAATCCCGGCAGCTACCATCTCCGCTCCCGGTGAGTCCTTGTGTCCGATGTTCGTGAGCCACACGGTGCAGACGTTCAACCTGGGGCAAGGACAGATCGAACCCCTCAACTTCTTCCTGTCTCCCGATGGCAGCTTGATGTACGTCGTGGCCAACAGTCGCGCCGATGTTCTGGTCTACGATTTCGCCACCGGCTCGACGACTGGCATTCCTCTCGCCAACAATGCCCTTCCGGTGCAGGCTGGTATGTCGGCTGACGCCGGGACGATTGTCGTGGCCGGCAGCGACGGTTATCTGCACGTTGTCACGACCACTCTTGGCGGAAGCGACGTTCTTGATATTCCTTTTCCCAATCTGCCGGATTACTACAATCCCTACTGCACCTTCACCCCCGCGAATGGCCCGTGCAGCTTCAATCTGATGGCAGTGCGACCATAGGGAAATGTGCGGGCGCTCTACCACCGAGCACGCCAAGAACACCGCGGACCTCGGGCGCTGACGGAGCAACTCTGCGGTCTGGGCGCGCGGTGAAAGGTCTTTCGGGCAACTGAAAACCGGCTTTGGTTAGGCGCTGCGCTCCAGCTCTTTTCCCACACTGTCAAGCACACCGTTGACGAATTGCACCGACTCGGGACTGGAGAACTTTCGCGCAATTTCGAGGGCCTCGTTGATTACGACGGCGCGGGGAGTGTCGGGATAGGCGAGCAGTTCAGCGACTGCTGCGCGCAGCAAATTGCGATCGACCGCAGCCATGCGCTCCATGCGCCAGTGCTCGGCGTGCCGCTCGATCAGCTTGTCGATCTCTGCATTTCGGTCGGTGGCAACCCGGAAAATGTCATCCGCAAAGCCACGCACTTCGGCGCTCGCGGTCCCATGCTCGGCCCAGAACGTGCGCCGGACATGGTCGGCATCCTGCTTGCCCATATCCGATTGAAATAGCATCTGCAACGCCAGTTCGCGGGATTTGCGCCGTGTACCCATAGCGTTCGTCTACGGACGGACCGTCCCGCGGGCCGAGCCCGCGTGTTGCCTGTCAGTTGCCAGTGTACACAAATGATCGGCTACCTGGATCTCTTTGCCGAACTGCGAGATTTGTTGGCGGAGGGCCTAGGAAACTCTGGTTGATTGTTATTCCGAGCCGAGCGAGGAGTCTGCTTCGCGCTGCCGGCTGATGGCTGAGAGCGTATGGCTGATTTCAACGATGCCATCTCCACGGCAGCCAGCGCGGCCTCAAATCCCTTGTTGCCCATCTTGAGACCGGCGCGATCGATGGCTTGCTCGAGCGTGTCGCAGGTGAGAACACCGAAGGCGTGGGGCACTCCGGTTTCCTGCGCCGATTGCCCAATCCCGCGCGCGACTTCATTGACGATCACGTCGTAGTGCGCGGTGTCGCCGCGCAGCAGGCATCCGAGGCAGATGATCGCACCGTATCGTTTGGTTTCGGCAAGCGTACGGGCAGCAGAGGGGATTTCGAAGGAGCCCGGAACGCGGACCACGTCGATGTCCTTTTTGTCCGCTCCAGCTCTTAGCAGACCGTCGCAGGCGCTTGCAAGCAGTCGTTCCGTAATAAACGAATTAAAGCGAGAAACAACGACTGCGAAGCGCTTACCGGAGGCGTCCAGTTCGCCCTCCACGGATGCCAACTGAGGCTCAGGCGCCTTCTCGATTTTCAGTTTGCTCTTCTCAGCGATCTCTCTGCCCCTGTGATGAAAGGTTTGCATGCCTCAAAATCGGTTTGAATCCGCCGCCGGACCCCTCGTTGCACTGGGAACGACGGCGCGGGGCTCGCAAGCCTCGCATGCGCCGTCATTTGCCCTTGAACTGCGCCTGCCGTTTTTCCAGAAACGCCGTCGTCCCTGCGGTCTTGTCTTCGGTCGCGCAGCACACTCCAAACAGCGTCGCCTCCAAATACAAGCCTTCCGCCAGCGTCATCTCCATGCCCTTGTTGACGGCTTCCATCGCGTACTGTACGGCCAGCGGAGCATTCGCAATGATCTTGGCCGCAATCGCTTCCGCTCGCGGAATCAAATCGGCCGGCGCAGTCACTTCATTCACCAGCCCAATGCGATGCGCTTCCTGCGCGGTAATCATCTCGCCCGCCAGCACCATCTGCATCGCGACGCCTTTGCCCACAAGTCGCGGCAACCGTTGCGTTCCACCATAGCCGGGAATGATACCCAGCTTCGCTTCTGGTTGGCCGAGCTTCGCGTTTTCGCTCGCCAAACGCATGGTGCAGGCCATGGCGATTTCGCATCCGCCGCCGAGTGCGAACCCATGAATGCAGGCGATTACCGGCTTGCCGAGATTCTCGATCAAATTGAGCACCGACTGCCCGCGATGCGTATATTCCTTGCCGCTGACGGCGTCGTGTTTGGCCAGTTCACCGATATCCGCTCCGGCAATGAATGCCTTCTCTCCCGCGCCGGTGAAGATCACGACGCGAACGGACTTGTCGTTCTTGATGTCGTGAAACGCCGCGCGCAGTTCTTCCATGGTGGCCATGTTCAGCGCATTGAGCACCTTCGGCCGGTTCACGGTGACGTAGGCGATGGCGTTTTTCTTTTCGAGGAGAATGTTTTCGAAGTTCATAAATTCTTCACCGCGGAGTCACCGAGACAGGCAGAAACTCGCTTTTAATCTTCTCCGCGTCTCGCTGGTAAGTCGCGATTCAATCCATGCAAATCCCTGGCTAAAGCCGGTTCGGTCGGGGCTTCTCTGGGTCCGAGTAATCATAGAACCCGCGGCCCGATTTCCGCCCGTACCATCCGGCCATGACCAGCCGCTTCAGCAGCGGAGGAGAGGCAAACCGTCGCTCTTTAAATTCGTCATACATGACGTGCGTGATGTAATACGTCGTGTCGAGACCGACGAAATCGAGCAGCGTAAACGGCCCCATGGGATATCCGCAACCCAGCCTCATCGCGTTGTCGATGTCTTCCATCGATCCCACCCCTTCTTCATAGGCGCGGATGGCATCGAGCAGATATGGCACCAGAAGCCGGTTCACGATGAACCCCGTTTTGTCGGAGGTGCGCACAGGAACCTTGCCCAACTTCTTCGCGAACCCGTAGGCGGTCTGGTAAACGTCGTCAGCGGTCGCGATCGTGCGCACCACTTCGACCAGCTTCATCAACGGGACGGGATTAAAGAAGTGCAGGCCGATGAACCGTTCCGGACGCTTCGTTGCGGTCAACAGCTCGGTGATCGAAATCGAGGAAGTGTTCGAGGCGAAGATCGCGTCCTTCTTAACCATCCCGTCGATCGACGCGTACATCTTTTTCTTTTCCTCCACGTTCTCGATAATGGCCTCGATCACGATGTCGCAATCGGCAAGATCGGATTTGCTCGTCGTACCTTTCAGCCGCCCACGGATCTCATCTTTCTGCTGAGCGGTGATTCCGCCTTTTTCCGGAGGCCGCTCAGCAAACTTGGCCAGCGATTTCTCCATGCCGGCGAATCCTTGGTCGAGGAACTTCTGCTCGACCTCGAGCACGGTGACGTCGAATCCAGCCATCGCGCCGACCTGCGCGATGCCGGATCCCATCAGCCCACAACCGAGAACGCCAACTTTCTTAATTTCCATCGCAAAATTCCTTTGCCGCGGATCAACGCGGGTTCTCACAGCTCAAATTCGTTCCCACAGAGGCACCGAGAGGCGGAGAAAATTTCCATTCGCCTTTTCCTCGTGTCTCTCCATCCTGCGTGGAGAACAATCAGTTCATGCTCTCCACTACCATCGCGATGCCCTGGCCGCCCCCGATGCAGGCTGCTGCCAGGCCGTACTTGTTCTTCCGACGACGCAACTCCAACAGCAGCGTGATCACCAGCCGCGTGCCAGTCGCACCGAGCGGATGGCCCAGCGCGATGGCTCCGCCGTTCACGTTGACTTTCTCGCGATCGAGTCCCAGCTCCTTCTCGACTGCCAGATATTGCGCGGCGAAAGCTTCATTCACTTCGACCAGATCGATGTAATCGAGCGACAGTCCGGCTTTCTGCAGCGCGATCCTCGATGCCGGCACCGGACCGCGTCCCATGAGTTTGGGCTCAACGCCGGCGATGCCCCAGCCGACGATTCGTCCGAGCGGTTTGAGATTGCGTTTCAGCGCGTTCTCGAGTGACATCACCACTACGGCTGCGGCGCCATCGACAATACCGCTGGCATTCCCCGCGGTCACGGTTCCGTTCTTGCCGAATGCCGGTTTCAGCTTCGCGAGACCTTCCATGGTTGTCTGCGGACGGCGATGATCGTCTTCCGCCAACCACTCGCCCGTGGGCTCGCCTTTGTGGTCGCACAGCGGCACCGGCACAAGCTCTTCCTGAATGCGCCCAGCTTTGTAGGCGTCGTCGGCGCACCTCTGCGAGCGCAGAGCGAATTCATCCTGCAACTGGCGCGTGATGCCCTGCTGCGCCCCGTAGAGTTCCGCAGTGTTCGCCATGTACGACCCGCAGAATGAGTCCAGGAGCGCGACCATCAGCGAATCTTCGAGCTTGCCTCCGGGCGCAAGCGTGAAGCCATCGCGCCCGCGAATCACGAATGGGGCTTGCGACATGGCTTCCATGCCGCCGGCGAGTACGATCCTGGCTTCATCAGTCTGGATCATCTGCGCCGCACTCACGATTGCTTGCATGCCCGAGCCGCACAGACGATTGACCGTCAGCGCGGGTGTTTCGATAGGGAGTCCCGCGCGGAGTCCCACGTGGCGTGCACCGTAGAGCGCGTCCCCGGAAGTCTGCTGCGCGTTGCCGAAGACGATGTGATCGAATTCTTTCGCATCGACGGCGGCGCGTTCCATTGCGCCTTTCGCGGCAATAGCGCCGAGTTCCTGCGCGGTAAAATCCTTTAGCTTGCCGCAATAGCGGCCGAAGGGGGTGCGCGCGCCGCTGACCAGGGCAATATCTCCAGGCTTGAGCATTGAATATCTCGCAGAACTCCGGGTGGAATCGTCCGGAGTCACTTTGCCAAACCCATCAGTCTAGCAGCGAAGAACGAGGCTTCGCTACAGAACGAACCTGTTGAAACCTATGCAACCGCGCATCTGGTCAGTCCGAATCGAGGAAGCGATCCGAACGCGCGATCGTGGGAGCGCAGTAACTCCCCACATGGCGCGGATCGCCCCAGATCCATGGTTTCGCAACATGGGCTCACCCAGGAGGACAAGGCGTTTCAACAGAGGCGGTTCCGTAGCTATGCGAGCCCTTCCCCAGCCGGAACGGGTTGGGGGATTTATTTCGTGAGGATGGAGAAGATTCGGTTTCGTTTTGGGAAAGTTTACTGGTTGGTGTCTTTACCCGTTCCCGATCTGTTGGAATGGAATCATGGATTCAGTTTCGAAATTTACAAAATGATCCGTGGCGCTCGGCAACTTAGCGGCGAAATCTTCGGAACAGAGCTCTTTGTTCGATCGCTTTTGCTCGAAGTAGCTGGTGAGCCGGCGTCCACCGCACGGGGGGGGAGCTGTCGAAGACAAGCACAGGAGTGGGGCAGTCAGGCGCTGCGTCGCTTCTGCAGGGGCGGATGAATGCTTCGCCCGTACACGCACACGCAGATAGCCGAAAGCAACTGAACCCACACGATTAACTTCGGCAGCAGAAGAAGAGCAGAAACTGAGCGACGATGCCGGCGCAGGTGTCGAGCACGACGTCCTGCCAGCGGCCGGTGCGGGAGGGGATGAAGCTCTGATGCCACTCGTCGAGGCTGGCGACCATAGCGGTGCCAAGCACCGCCATCGTGGACCAGCGCAAGGTCCAGCGGACGTTTTTCCCAAGCCAGCTGAGGGCAGGCAATGTCTCGCGCCAGGCCCGAAACAGAAAAAAGCTTAGCATCCCGTAGCCGACAACGTGTCCACCTTTGCGGATGAAAAAATGCCACGTTTCGAACTGATCCCAGTTCAATCGGAACAAGAAATGCAGGATGGGATAAAGGATGCGGCTGGTGTTGCGGGCCGAAAGCCATGCTGTGGATTCGATCGCTATGACGATGAGCCAGAGGATCGCGGCGATCCAGGCCTTGAGCACGTGATGAGGATCGCGAGCGGGGATGGGTTTCCGCACTTCAGAGGCTGGCACCGGCTGAGAATTCGTTGGCGCGATCATCGCTGTTCCCGGTCAGCTAGAAGTCCTTCAACTCCGCCAGTGCCATCCTTAGCGCACCACTTGCAATGCTTTGTCGAAACCCCCACTTCTGGCAAGACCGGCAAGAAGTGGGGCACGCCATTTTCATTGTGCTCCACTGGGCCGAAGG
Source organism: Candidatus Sulfotelmatobacter sp. (assembly GCA_030037515.1). Classification (GTDB taxonomy): domain Bacteria; phylum Acidobacteriota; class Terriglobia; order Terriglobales; family Acidobacteriaceae; genus Sulfotelmatobacter. The sequence continues at coordinate 8,984 of JASHRE010000629.1, read as the reverse complement.
TGCACCGATGCGCGGGATGACACCAGCAAGAAGGACGCCTATTCGATGGCATAGTTGGGCGCCTCGCGCGTGATCATGACATCGTGCACATGGCTCTCGCGGAGGCCCGCGCCGCTGATGCGGACGAATCGGGTTTTCTGAAGAAGTTCGGGGATGGTTGAGCAGCCGCAATATCCCATCCCGGATTTCAACCCGCCAACCATCTGGTAGACGATCATAGCGACCGAGCCACGATACGGCACGCGGCCCTCTATGCCTTCGGGAACGAGTTTGTCCAAGCGATTAGATTCGGCGTCTGAAGCCGAAGCCGAGGAGTCGCCGTCGGTGCTCTGGAAGTAGCGTTCACTGGAACCTTGCGCCATGGCGCCGAGCGATCCCATGCCGCGGTAGGACTTGAAGGAGCGGCCTTGATACAGGATGAGTTCGCCGGGGCTTTCGTCGGTACCGGCGAAGAGGGATCCGATCATGACCGCGCTTGCGCCGGCGGCCAGAGCTTTCGTGATGTCACCGGAATACTTAATGCCGCCATCGGCGATGATGGGCACGGCGGCATCTTTGGTGGCGCGGTAGGCTTCGGCGATCGCGGTGATCTGAGGAACGCCGGCGCCGGTGACGACGCGCGTGGTGCAGATTGATCCGGGGCCGATTCCAACTTTAATTCCATCGGCGCCGGCGCGCGTGAGTTCGCACGCGCCATCGAAAGTCGCGACGTTGCCAGCGAGCAGCTCTACCTCTGGCAGCTTCGACTTCACCATCTTGACGGCTTCCAGAACTTTCGAAGAATGGCCATGCGCGCTGTCGATGGCGAGAATGTCGACCTTTGCATCCGCCAGTTCCTGCGCCCGTTCGAGGAAGTCGCCGGTCGCTCCGATGGCCGCGCCGACGCGCAAGCGTCCCTGAGAATCTTTGGCGGCGTTCGGGTATTTCAGCTTCTTCTGAATGTCCTTTACCGTGATCAATCCCTTCAGGTTGTACTTGTCGTCAACCACTAGCAATTTCTCGACCCGATGCTGATGCAGAATTTTTTCGGCTGCGTCGAGAGTCGTTCCCACCGGCACGGTGATGAGATTTTTCTTGGTCATCACGCTGTCGATTGGAATGTCGAAGCGCGTTTCGAAGCGCAAATCGCGGTTGGTGAGAATGCCGACCAGCTTGCCATCTTCGGTGATGGGAACCCCGGAAATTTTGTACTTGCGCATGACTTCGAGGGCATCGCTGACGCGATCGCTCGGATGCATCGTCACGGGATCGACGATCATGCCGCTTTCCGAGCGCTTCACCTTGTCGACTTCGTTGGCCTGATCCTCAATGCCGAGGTTGCGATGGATGATGCCCAGCCCGCCCTGCTGCGCGAGCGCAATCGCCATGTGCGATTCCGTGACGGTATCCATGGCGGCGCTGACGACCGGGATATTCAGCGTGATATTGCGCGTGAGGTGCGTCTGCGTGCTGGCCTGCGCGGGGACGACATCGGAGCGCGCGGGCAGAAGCAAGACATCGTCGAAAGTAAGCGCTTCGGGGACAGGAAAATGAATCATGTTGTACGGGATCTGCCAGCGTCTGGCTGAAATTTTATTGTAGAGAGCGGGGCAAAATCAGGCAAATGGAAGTGCAGCTTTTCAACCGAAACGAAACGGTGAGGCCGACGTCGCACCATCGAACTCCGGAACGCGTCGTGGGAATCAGAACTCCCACGCCGGCGACAGGGCATCATGCCGAGCCGCGTGGGGCACCCGGCGAGAGCGACTGTCTCCACACGTGGTATGGGGCGTTAATCCACCGTTCGTACGTCATCCGGCAGGATCAGCGCGAACTCGCATTTGCCCGTGGTGACCGAGCAGGAGAGCGTTCCGCGGCGGAGTACTTTCAGCGGCGTGTTGTCGGGGAAGGTGAGATGGTAATCGGCGGCGCGCAACGCCTCGCTGTAGGCCTTCAGCTTCTCGTCTCCACTGATGAACCTCACGGCATCGACTTCGGACTCGGAACCTGCGAGTCCGCTGAGCAGGACGAAGAAGTCCGCATTGCCGGTTTGCCGGGCTTTGCCCAGATCAATCGTGCTCAGATGCTGCAGTTCGTCTTTGCAACGCTTCACGGCCGCGTCGGCTTTGGCATCGCCGCCGGCGAGCGAGGCCAGCCGTTCGTGCGTTTCCGGAGTCGGACGCAGACCGTTCATGGACAGAGCGTAGGTCTGAATCGCAAGATCTTTCTGACCCCGCTTTTCGTAGATTTGCCCGAGATGGTCGCCCACTTCGCCGTGATGTCCGAGTGCCCACGCAGCGGCGACATACCTTTGCGCCTGATCGAGATCGCCTTCCGCAAAATGGACCCAACCCAGAGTGTCCCAATACGCGACCAGTGAGGAAACGAGAGGCAAGTCCTCCTGCGTGAGACGGTCGAGTGAAAGATTGCGCAGGGCCGCCGCGGTCGCGGATACGGCCGATTCCGCGTACTGCTGCGCGCGATCGAGATGAGCCTTTTTCAGCGAGAGCTGATAGGCGATATTGTTCCAAACCAGCGGCTTCGATGCCGGGTTTTGATCCGTGGCCGAGAGTTCGATGGCGCGATCGAAGGCGGCGAGCGCTTTGTCGTCCTGACCAAGATTGAGATAGGCATCGCCGAGCGTCACCTGCAGCTGCGGATCTTCTGGCGTGAGCGATGAGGCCTTTTCCAGTTCCGGCACCGCGTCGGTATATTTGTGCCACTCGGCATACATCGCGCCCAGATTGGCGTGCGCGGATTTGTCGAGCGGATTGTTTTCGAGCTGCTTATTGAATTCCTTGACCGCGTCGTCGTATTTGCGCTCGTTCCAGTAGACTCGGCCGAGATTGTTGTAAGCATATTCGTCGTAGGGATTGACTTCGATCTGCTTCTCGAAAGCGCTGATGGCCTGGTCGTCTTGACGCATGGCGAAGTATGCGAGGCCGAGATTGTTCCAGGCATACTTGTTCTTGGGATCGACTTCAGTGGCGCGCTTGAGCAGCGCAATGGCGATCGGCAAGTTGCCGCTCTGATACGCAGCGCGGCCGCTGTCAGCCAGGTCGTCGGCCTTCATGTCAGCGGGAGGAATGGGATCTCCGGCGACGGTGCTTTCCACCGAGAGCTGCTGCAGCAGATCGGCGCCGACAGCGCGACGGAACGAAGCATAATCGGCGGTGCGGGAAACGGGCAGCTCGTCCTGGCGCATGATGAGCGTGCGGCCGGCGCTGAAAACGTTGCCTTCAAGCTTGTACTTCGCGTCGTATTCCGCATAGTCACGCTTCAACGAAAAGGCCAGCGGAGCACGGGCCGCGTAGTTGGATGGAAGCGTCAGCGTGAGGCTGTAAGAATAGGTTGCTTTGGGGCCAAGCTTGATGGGTTCAGAGTCGGTATCGGTGTCGTCTTCGTCGACATCGGGCAGGCTGAACTGGACCAGCGGAAGAAGAATCCCCGCTTTCTTCTTCGACCAGTCGAAGAAGTTCACCTTCGAAACATCATAGGACATGGTGAACGGTTCGCGAGTCGCGGCGGGATCGCTGACTTTCAGATTTGTGATGTCGCCGCCGAGTCCGGCGTTGACGTTCTCAACCACACGCTGCCAGTTGGCTTGGGGGACGCGACGAAAGACGGAGCGCAGCAGCAATTCCTCGTCTCCGCGAAACTCATAGTGCACGTGAGCCTCGAGCTTGCCGATGTCGTTGATTTTGCCGGTAATTTCTGAAACTTCGGCGTCGGGCATCGGGGTGTCGGCGGGAGTTAGCGCCAAATGCGGAGCCACTGATGAAGGCGGATCAGCCGGCGGGATGAGTAGCGCCTGCTTGTTGCGCAAGCTGTACGCGAGCAGGCGGAAGGGCGCGACCTCGGCGGTGGTATCCATCCAGACTTCTTCCTTGCCCAGCGGAAGCATCGTGATCACATGATCGAACTGCGAAGGCGAGGGAATGTCAGGATCGAGCTTGCGGCTGGAATTGATCAGAACGGAGTCGGCCTGAAGACCTTCGGCTTCGAGCAGCGAGGCCAGAAGCGTGTGCTTGTCTTTGCAATCGCCGTACTGATTCGCAAGCACGTCGGAGGCGGCATGCGGCTGGTAGCGTCCGACTCCGAGGGAAAGACTGACATAGCGGAAATTTTTCGCGACGTAATCGTAGAGAGCTTCGGTCTTTTCGAGATCGGTGTTGAGACCCCTGGTTAGTTCGGCGGCTTTGGCGCGAACTTCAGGAGTGGGCGCGCGACGGTCCTTCTCCAGACTGGCATACCAACGCCCGATTTGTTCCCAGCTTTCAAACGTGGTCAGTTGAATATCGGGACGATCGTCGTCCGGATGCGGATGTTTTTTCTTCTTGTTGCTGTCGGGACTGTCGTCGTCGCGCTGCAGGTGTGAACTGGTCCAGTGGTAGAGGCGGCGGCCGTTGGCCTCGGTGACCTTGGGATCCATGCCCGCCTTGTTCTTGAGCTTGACCGGGCGATTGGCGGGAACATCAACATCGACGCTTTCATCGAGAACGATATTGCTCTTGTCGAATTCGTATTCGGTCCAGAATTGTCCGGCGGCGAGCGCCGTATGAATTACGGTGACCAAGTCGTATTCGAGCACTTCGCCCGGGCGCAGGCCGGGCACGGTGATGTGCTTTTGGCGATAGTCGGTATAAACCGGGGCTTCACGCTCGATGGGGGCGCTGAGATCCTGCACGGCATCGTCGCCGGCTTTGACCACGGTGCCATCTTGCTTGACCACGCGGACGTACGGAATTTCGACGCGTTCGTTGGCCGAGTTGTAGCCGAACTGCAACTGCCCCCACTGCTGCACGCCGGCCTCGCTTTGGACGCGAATGCGGGCAACGACTTCCTTGCGGCCCGTACCGTCGGCTTCAAAGCGGTAGGTGGAGTGCATCTGCTCGACGACGAAGGATTCCTGCGAATAGTCGCGGTTCTTATCGGAGCTTGTCTGCGGACGAGGAGCTTCGATGGGATTTTTATCCGGATTCGACTGCGGATTGGCGGGCTTCGCCGCCGCCGCGGGAGTCTGGGCGCTGGCTGTCAAAAGCAAACAACCGAAGACCAAGGACGCAAGGCAAAAGCGACGGGTACGCATCATGTGAGAGGACTCGCTGTATTATCCCATGTCCGGGCCAAGCGGAACTCTAGTCGGCGACCAGTTTGCTGCATCTTTTGCTGTTGAAACATCGCGGTTTAGAAGGCACCCCTAGAGTCAAAAGACCCCAAGGCAGCAAAATGTGATTCTGATCACATTTTTCTCTCCCCCGCACGTAAAACGGGGGTAGAATCGACGTCAGTTCCGTTTCGCCCTGTCGCGATTCGGACGTGACGCATAACGTACGTGCGCCACGATCTTTCCGTCCGGGGAGGTATGCATGGAAGATCGGGCCCCAGTCGTTCCTTCCGCCGAGCAGTCGACCCCCGTCGCAACCAAACACTACGAAGGCCGCGGAGCCTGGGTATTGACCGCGTACGGGATCTGCGGACTGGCCCTGTTTGGCGTATTGGCGTACTTCTTCTCGGACTTCATCGCTCATTAATTTCGGGCCGAGGCGGCGAGTGGGCGTGCGCGCCCGCGGACGGAGTTGAAGTGTATCCACGCGGAGTTCGATCTATGGAACACCACACCGGCGCGAATCCGTCACACCTGATCATGCTACAATGAGCGGCCTTAGAAACATCTGCAGCAGGTGCTGCAGCGTCCGGCATTGATCCCACGCAAGTTGCGAAACACACGGAAGAATCAGTGGCTAAGACTCCCTCGCCCAGCCCCACCCCCGTCACCTATGCCGATGCTGGCGTAGACATCAGCCGCGCCAGTCGCACCAAGCAGCGCATCAAGTATCTGGCGCACAAGACGTTTACGCGCGGGGTGCTGAGCGAAATTGGCGGTTTCGGCGGAGTGTTTTCGATCGACAAAGCGAAGTACGCCGACCCGCTGCTGGTTTCGAGCGTCGATGGGGTGGGCACGAAGCTAAAAGTCGCGTTCGAAATGGATTTGCATTCCACGGTTGGCGCGGACCTGGTGAATCACTGTGTGAATGACATTGCGGTGCAGGGCGCGGCGCCGCTGTTCTTTATGGATTACCTGGCGACGGGAACGCTCGATTCGGCCGTGGCAGAAAAAGTCGTGGAGGGAATCGCCGATGCCTGCAAGCACAATGGCTGTGCGTTGATCGGCGGCGAAACCGCGGAGATGCCCGGGTTTTATCCCGACGGCGAATACGATCTGGCGGGATTCATCGTGGGGGTGGTCGATCGCGAGAAGATCATCACCGGCAAAGATGTGCAGATGGGCGACATCATCCTTGGGCTGCCTTCGAACGGCCTGCACACGAATGGTTATTCCCTCGCGCGCAAGCTGCTGTTTGAAGTCGCGCGCTACTCGCCCGAAACGTACGTGAACGAGATCAAGAACAAAGTCGGAAACGAGTTGATGCGGACCCACCGCAGCTACTGGCCGGTGCTGAAGAAGCTCATCGACGCACAGTGCGTGGCCGCGATGGCGCATATAACTGGGGGCGGCATCACAGAAAATCTGCCCCGCGTGTTGCCGCGCGGAACCGCCGCGGCGATTGAGTTGGGATCATGGCCCGTGTTGCCAATCTTCGAACATCTCGAGCAACTCGGGAATGTCGCAAAAGAAGAGATGCTGCGTACCTTCAACATGGGCTTGGGGATGTTGTTGGTTGTGCCGGCTGCAAAATTCAAGAAGGCGCAATCGGTGCTGGAACGCGTGGGCGAGAAGTTCTATACCATCGGCCGAATCATCAAAGGCGAGCGCAAAGTGATCTACAGTTAATTCTGTAGCTTTCTGCCTCGAACCATACTCCACACTTTTCACATTCCATTAACACTCGCTGCGCAGCCAATCCACATCAATAAGCATGACATCAAAGGGGCCAGTATGCTTTCCTCCCGCAGTTTTTTCCTCGCATTTTGCTTCATCGCGCCGGCCGCTGTTCTCACAATCGGCGGCTGCAACTCTTCGCCCGCGCCGCCGGCGCGGGATAAAGGGCTCATCGGCGCCGGCTCGACGTTCATCAATCCGATCATGACGCACTGGATTGCTGATTTTCAGAGCAGCCGTCCCGGTGTGGAGATCAATTATCAGTCGATCGGGAGCGGTGGAGGCATTCAACAACTCAAAAAGGGTCTGGTGGATTTCGGCGCCAGCGACGCCGCGCTCGACGATGAGCAACTCAAAGACATGCCTTCGCTGGTGCAGATTCCGGAGAGCGCAGGACCGGTGTGCATCACCTACAATTTGCCGGATCTGAAGTCGCCGTTGCGGCTCAGTCCGTCGGTCTTGGCTGGAATTTACCTGGGCACGATCAAGACGTGGCAGGATGCAGAGATCAGGAAAGACAATCCGGGAGCGAGCTTGCCGCAGACGCGTGTCGTCGTGGCGCACCGCTCCGACGGCAGCGGCACGACGAATATTTTTACCACTTATCTCGCGGCAGTAAGTCCGGAGTGGGAGAAAAAAGTCGGCAGGGGATTGTCGGTAAGGTGGCCAGTCGGCGTAGGAGGCAAGGGCAGCGAGGGCGTGACCGGATCGGTGAAACAGATGCAGGGGGCAATCGGCTATGTCGAGTTATCCTATGCAACCGGGAACAAGCTGCCGGTGGCGGAGATCCGCAACGCAGCGGGCCAATGGGTTGCCCCTACGGTGGCAGGAGCAACCGCCGCCATCGATGCCTTTCGCGACCAACTGGCGCAGGATATACGTACGCCGGTGGTGAATCCGCCAGCTTCGGCCAAGGACGCCTATCCGATTTCGGGCTTGACTTATCTGCTCATACCGAAGCAAGGGAACACACCGCAAAAAGAAGAAATCCTGAAAGAATTCGTTCAGTACATCATCACCACCGGCCAGTCGGCGGCTGAGGGCTTGCAATATGCGAAGCTTCCCGAAAGCCTGGTAAGCCGCGCCGACAAGCTGCTGGGCGAACTGCAAACCAGTGGACCGCAGCAGTCGTCGAAGAACCTGCAGCCTAGCCGGTGATGCCGGACGAACGGCGACGACTGGGGGGCTTAAGCCCGCCTGATTTTGGGCGCTCTATGCGGCCCCGGAGCGCGGATCTCCCGCCCAGAAGCGACGCGCTTCCGGCTCATCCGGTCCAGAGTGCATTATGATGGTGCTGCCAGCATGCACTCCCTGGGCATTCTTCTTTCCGGACGCGGATCGAATTTCGTAGCTATCGCGGACAGCATTGATGCCGGCCGCATCCCAGACGCGCGAATCTCCATTGTGATTTCAAATCGAGCCGAAGCGCCGGGAATCGCCATCGCGCGCGAACGCGGACTGAATGCGCTGGTCATTCCTTCCAAAGGCAGGCCCCGCGAAGAACACGATCACGAAGTGGTCGCGGCCCTGAAACAGAATCAAGTCGATCTCATCTGTCTGGCCGGATACATGCGACTGCTTTCGCCTTGGTTCGTGCGGCAATTCCCGCGGAAAATTCTGAACATTCATCCCTCGCTACTTCCGGCATTTCCGGGGCTGGAGGCGCAGGAGCAAGCATTCGCGTATGGCGTGAAAGTTTCCGGATGTACCGTGCACTTTGTCGACGAAGAGTTAGATCATGGCCCGATCATCGTGCAAAGCGCGGTGCCGGTGCTGGATGGCGATTCAGAGCACACGCTGACGGCCCGAATCCTGGAACAGGAGCACATTGCTTACACCGAAGCGATAAAGGTCGTGCTGGAAGGCGAGTTCGTAATCACCGGCCGGCGCCTGGTCGGGAACACATAGCTCTCGATCCTCTCAGTCCATGATCGTCTTCGCCATTTTCACGATCGGCAGTGTGTGGCCGTTCCCGAGCCGTACCTGCTGATTTTCGATCTCGGTGTATCCTCGCGCGCGATAGAAACGGACTCCGCTCAGCGTCGCGCCCATCTCCAGCCGCGTGAATCCGGCAGAGATGGCCGCATTCTCGCAGGCTTCGAGAATGAGAGTTCCCAGACCTCGCCGCGCGAACTGGGGATGCACGAAGAAGGCGCGAATT
>JASHRE010000628.1 GCA_030037515.1 Candidatus Sulfotelmatobacter sp. | reverse complement strand
TTTTGAGCCCGCCATCCATTGTCCCACGTTTGCGGACCGCGGGGGCTTGCGCAGAAGGTTTCCGGCAAGCGGACTCGACTTCGACGCGCCCTCGAGCGGATGGTTCGTCAGCAACAGTTTCCCGCCGCTTTCTTTCACCAGCTGGAATGGTTCACCTCCGAGCAGCGCCTTCAATCGGTCCGCAGCCTCGGGGCTGGCCAGGAAATAATAGCGTTCCGGAGTGAACCAGAGATTCTTGAAATCCGCGTCGCTGATGAATACAGGCGGAGCATCGGGCGCGTACGCGCCGTACTCGAGATTGTTATAGCGTCCGTTGAGCAGCAGCGCCGTGCGGTTCGTGTAAAAGAAAACCGACGAGTAGGTGTAATAGTGATGATTGACGATCAGCGTCCCTGGCGGAGCCTGGTTCAGCGCTTCGGCCAGAGGCCGCGACGAAAGATAGGGATCGAAGCTCACCATCGCCAGCCGCGCCGCATGAAAGAAGATCACCATCATCAGCGCGGCGCCGAGAAATGCGCGCAGGCCGCGGCTCGAGATGAGAATCAGGAAACCGATCAGAAACGCCAACGACGCCATCAACAGCGGAAACCGCAAATACGCGAGCGATGGGAACGTCAGGTCTTTCATGTGGTCGAGCGAAAGAAGATAGGTTCCCGGCCGTTCGCTCAGTGCTTGGGCGATGTCTCCCGGTGCAGCCAGGTGCCTGGTGGCGAAAAACAAACCTCCCGTCACCAGCATGACCAGCGCAGCTATGCCGGCGAGCACGTAGTTTCCGCGCCGAATCCATTTCCCGCCCGCCGCCATGGCACCGCCGATCAACAATGCGAACGCGGGATACGAAGGCATTGAGTAATATTCCTGGGTTGTCGAGAAGGTGAAGAAGACGAGAATGAATCCGATCCAGCACAGCGCAAGCAGGCGCGTGCGGCCGGCTCGGTCGACGGGCCTATAGCTCAACCCGGCAATCGCCGGAAGGTACACGCTCCAAGGAAACAGCCACAGGAAATGACCCAGCCAGAAAATCAGCCGCGGAACCGTGTCATAGTCGCGCGGATACCGCATGTTCAGAAACCGCAAAAGCTGCTCGTTGACGAAGAAGAACCACAGAAATCCGTGATAGGAGCCCGGTCCGCTATGCAGGGTGAGGGCGAAACAAGGAGGGTTGCGAATCGTCGCCAGCACATGCCAGGGAACGGCGATGGCCAGCACGATGACGAATCCGCGAAACGGATGAAGCTGTTTCCAGACCGCCCGGGGATATTGCTGGCGGGTGAGAAATAAGTAAATCGTGCCCGCCGCAATCGGAAAGACAATGCCGATCAAACTCTTGAGCAGCAGCCCCACTCCCAAACAGACCGCCAAAACGATGGACCAGAATTCCGGATGAGGTTCGGCTTCGTCGATGCATCGCAGGAACGACCACATCACCATCCCGATGGCCAGTGTCAGCATCACATCGGGAATCAGAATTCTGGTAAACAGAAACAGGCCAACGCATGTGGCCATGCACAGCCCCGCATAAAAGCCGGGGCGTTTGCCGAACGCCCAAATTCCAAATGCCGTGGTGAACCAACACAGGGCCAGCACCGCCAGAGCGATCGGAATGCGCGCAGCCCAATCATGCACGCCGAAGATTCGGTAAGAGGTGGCGATCGACCAATAGACCATCGGCGCTTTTTCCAGATATTTGACGCCATCCAGATGAGCAGTGACCCAATCGCCCGAGGCCAGCATGTTGCGGGCGATCTGCGCCTGCACGGCGTCCACATCGTCCATGAGGGAGGGTGGCGATACGATGGTCCCCAGATAGACGGTGGCGGCGACGAGCACTACGCCTAGGTATAGATGCCAGCTTTTTGCGCGATCAAGGGCTCCGTTGCTTCGATTTCGATCGGACTGATCAACGGGACTGAGGTCGAGCGTATTCGCCATTTTTTCATCCAGAGAAACAGGATCATCAACCCCCACAAATGGTATCCAACATTGGCTCGCCGGGCGAGGTGACGATCCAGCAGGGTCGTGATCGCGCTGTGCCGAAACAGCCCAGCGTGCTCGGACGCCCCCGCTTGCAGCGTTTCGGTCAGCAGAGACCGGAACGGACCGCGCAGCCATTCGTGCGCGGGTATATCGAATCCGACCTTGGCGCGGCGAAGCACCGGGGCCGGAAGTTTATCTTTCATCAATTCCTTCAGCAGAACTTTTTGCCGGCTGCCGTGCAGCTTGAATTTCGAGGGAATCGTCGCCGCAAATTCGACGATGCGATGATCAAGGAAAGGCGGCCGCACCTCGAGCGAATGCGCCATGCTGATGCGGTCTGCTTTGTTCAGAATGTCATCGGCAAGGAAATATCGCTGATCAAACCAGAGATGCCGTGACAGCTCGTCTTGGGTCACAAGCTGCCGGCATTGCGCCAGAATTTTGTCGAGCGCGTGCGGCAGCTCGGCACTAATAAGCTTCCGTTTCTGGCGATCAGAAAAAGTTCCATTCCAGAAGACATGTGCACGGGCGGGCTCTAACGTCGCGCCTTCGAGGAATCGTTTGACCTTGTATTCGAAGCTGATTTTTTCGTCAGAAACGGGCCAATGGCTCACGGCCGCCAGAGCCATGCGCAGTAAACTTTTCGGGATCACGCGCAGCCGCCGCGCCAACTCATTCGCGCGATGCGTCAGATAGCCGGCAAACAGTTCGTCGGCGCCCTCGCCGCTCAAACTCACGGTTGTCTTTTCGCGGCTGAGCTTGCTCAGGAACCATACCGGCAGCGCGCCCGCGTCGGCGCTCGGCTCGTCGGAGAAATAGGCAAACTCTTCGACCGCGGCGACCAGATCCACGTCGGGATTCAGATCCAGCTGTTGATGATCGGTCCCGTAACGCTCAACAATCTGCCGAATATAGTCGGTCTCGTCGAAACTGCGGCCGCGGAATGAAATCGAAAATGTCTTCAGCCGCGAGCGCGACTGGGTCGCAGCGTAATGCAGGATGGTCGAGGAATCGACGCCGCCGCTCAGCCACATCCCGAGCGGAACGTCGGAGATGAGATGCTCGCGTATCGATTGCCGCAGCAGGGCATCGAGCGTCTCGCAGGCGCCTTTAAGCTTCCATTCGCGCGGAGATGGAACCGGCAGAGTCCAGTAGGCTTGCAACCGCGTCACGCCATCCCGCCACTCGAACCAACTCCCCGGTGGCAGCTTTTCGATGCCTTCCACCAGAGTCCAGGGGCAGGGAATGTAGTTCAGCGCAAGATAGCAATCAAGGCCGTTGAGGCTGATCTGGCGGTCGATTTCCGGATGAACCAAGATGGCCTTCAATTCAGAACCGAAGAAAACGTCGTGCCCACGCCTGGCCAGGTAAAGCGGCTTGATGCCCATGCGGTCGCGGGCGAGAACGAGACGCCGTGCTGAAGTGGTCCAGAGCGCTATGGCAAACATGCCGCGCAGGCGCGCGAAGCAATCCGTATCCCACTGGCGAAATGCGTGCAGAACGGTCTCGGTATCGCAATGGGTGCGGAACTTATGCCCGAGTTCCTCCAACTCACAACGAAGTTCCTGGTGGTTGTAGATTTCGCCGTTGAAGGCAATGACGGTGTCGCCGTCGTCGCTGATGATCGGCTGCTCGCCCGACTCGATGTCGATGATCTTCAGGCGGGCGGCGCCGAGCGAGACAATTGAGGATTCGAAGACGCCCTGCTGATCCGGTCCGCGGTGGATGAGCGTAGCCGCAGCGCTGCGGATTCGTTCGGAATCAGGAACCCAATTGCGGTGGGTAAACCCCACAATTCCGCACAAGTTATTCGACCTCCACCATTCGGCCCGATCTGCCGGGCGGCCAAGATCATTTCCAAAACCGAGAGAAATCTAAATGCACGGCAGCCGTGAAAACCTTGCTCATGCCGACGTTTGCGACCGACGACTTTCTCCGCCAACTGACTCGCGCTGGCTGCCTAAGGACCGGTACTGAAGGTTCAGAAAAGCTGGCGGGCTCAGCCATGACCTCAGCTTCGACCCACCAATACCAGGATAACCCCCACGGTTACCAATAAGATGCCGGTCCAACGTTCCCGCGTCACCCTTTCCCGCAGGAAAATTTTTCCGCCCAGGGCGCCCGCCGCATAGCTCATGGATGTTACGGGCACAACCATGCTCACGTTCGCAAAGGAAAGGACCCACAGCAAAGAAAAAAAAGCTGTAGCTTCCAGCGAAAAACCAAGCCAAATCCATTTCACCCGAATGACTTGAAGAATAACATACGCCAGGTTGCCGGGACTAAAGTTTCTCACTTCTCCAACGGTCTTCATCCCGCGGGAAATGCACAACTCGCCCATCGTTCCCGCGCCGATCACAAGACAAAGCAGAACGACCTCACGCAGCATTCGGCCTGCCCGTGGTGCGCGGAGGAGTCCAGCAAACAATGAACAC
>JASHRE010000627.1 GCA_030037515.1 Candidatus Sulfotelmatobacter sp. | reverse complement strand
AGCGAGGAACCTTAAGAAAAACCCGGCACAATTCGTGCTGCCATTGCGGGATGAATTTCGAGCGTTGAGGAACCCGCCGGACTAACCCAACACCAGATGTTTTGGCTCGCAGCTTGTGCCTGGGTTAGTAGTTGGCTGAACTTTTTACGATTCCTTCATCTCCCATTTATTTCGGCGAAGTATGCTCCAACTACAATGGGCGTCAAGTGTCGACCTCGCACGGACTTGAAATTCACCACCAAACTTTCACTTCCAATTCAGAGAGGTCCGTTATGTCAAAAGTGCTGCGAGCCGCCTTACTGGCGGCCTTCCCCTTGGTGTGGACCGTTCAGCCCGGGCACGCTGAAGGAAATCTGAACCACGTCAAACACATCATCGTTCTGATCCAGGAAAACCACTCTTTCGACAATTATTTTGGCGCGCTGGCTTACGCTCCTGCCAGCCCCTATCACAACGGCAACGGATTGTGCTCCGCCACAGACCACCGGTGCATCGATGGGTTGACCTGCAGGCTGAGTGACGGCAATTTGACGTGTGCGAACTCCAACCTGAACAGTCAGGGCGCCTTGGTCTATGCCTCCCACAGCAACACCCGATGCATCACCGACCCCGATCACTCCTGGTACGGCGAGCATGTTGACTTGAATTTCGATGACCCGAACGATGCCCTGAAAGACACTGTGAACAACGGCTATGAGCGCGACGATGAGCCTCTGAATGGCGACGAGGTCATGAATTTCTACACGCAAGGGGATTTGCCGTTCTACTACAAGCTGGGCGCGACGTTCGCAATCAGCGATCGTCATTTTGCCGGCACGGTAGGTCCAACGTTCCCGAATCGTTCTTACCTGGAAACAGGCACTTCATTCGGACACGTGACGACTTCCGACGCCGTTCCGCCGCCGGGCGGCTACAAGCCGATCACCGGCACGATCTATGATTTGCTGAACCAGGCTGGCGTTACCTGGGCCGACTACTATCAAGACGTGCCCGCCGACGTCTTCTTCGACGAGGTGGATGTCGTGCATAATCTTCCTCTCTCGATGTTCTATGATGCGGCCGCCGGAAAAGCCACTCTGCCATCGGTGGTCTTTATCGACCCAAACCTGGGAGTGCTTACCAACACTTCGGAAAACGACGAACATCCGCCGACCGATATCCAGAGGGGCCAATATTTTGTTTCGCAAGTGGTCAACGCGCTGCGCGACGGCCCGTACTGGAATGATTCGATTCTCTTTATCAGCTGGGACGAGAGTGGTGGCTTTTACGACCACGCCAAACCCCCGGCGGCTGTACAAGCCGGTCAACGCACTCCGGATGGAATCTATCCCGGCCAATGCGAGGACCGTTCGTTGCCGCCTCTGAGCGAAATTCCGGGCTTCGGGGCCGAGTGTTCCTGGAATTTCACCAGCACGAGCGACACAAGCGTCAAAGACGCCGAGGAGCTTTGCCCGGCGCTTAAGTCGAATTTGCACGGCGCTTACCCGACAAGTTGTGCGGCTTTCGATCAGCTTGGCGTGCGGGTGCCGTTCATCGCTGTGTCTCCGTTCTCAAAACCGAAGTACGTCTCGCATGTTGTAACCGACCATACGTCAGTTCTTACCTTGATCGAGCAACGGTTTCTCGACGGGAAAAGCATGACCAAGCGAGACGAGTACGCAACCACGCCCGAAGACATGTTCGATTTCGACGCGTCTCCGTCGCTGGATGCAACGGTAACCCAGGCTGATCCGCCGGTGGATGACTGTACGCCGTCCGGTACGAGCGGCGCGTTTGGGGTTTCGCTGCGACCGCTGGTTGAGGGGCGTCCGCCGGTCGAGCCATAGGAGGAAGCCCAGCCGGCGACAACATCCACCTACGCGTTGGTTGCTGATTAGGACCGCAGACGCGGGCGGGAGTGCCCGCGTCGCGGAAACTATCTGCTCCCCGGGGACCGAGTTCCGGCCCACAGACTGGAGAACTGACCCGCACACTGGTAAGCACTGGGTGGCAGATTCCTAGGCCGCGCTGGTGGCTAGGGAAGACTGGGAGGAAATGACATTCGCTTCTGCCTGAGGCTCTTTCTCGGTGGTTTGCATGAAGAATTGTTGGGCATGAAAGCGAAAGCCATTCCGATGGCCCCTCGAATTGCCAGAGACCCGGACATACTTGCCATCAGATCCAAGCCGGCGCGTCTTGACATTGTCTTTGAGATACATGAGCAAAATCTCTTCGTAGACTCGCTGGCGCAAGGAAGGAGCTTTCAGCGGAAACATTACTTCGACACGATCGTATAGGTTTCGAGGCATCCAATCGGCGCTTCCCAGATAAATCTCACTTTCACCCCCGTTCTCAAAATAGAAAATTCTGCTGTGCTCCAGGAATCTTCCGACAATGCTGCGCACACGAATGCGGTGGCTGAGGCCCTTCACGTCTGGACGTAGGGCGCACGCCCCGCGGACGATGAGGTCGATTTCGACTCCGGCACGCGAAGCGCGATAAAGCGCCTCGATGATCGGCTGG
>JASHRE010000626.1 GCA_030037515.1 Candidatus Sulfotelmatobacter sp. | reverse complement strand
GCCCGTCGGCGGAGGAGGTCTCATCTCCGGTGTCGCCGCGGCCATCAAGCTCACCAACCCGAAGGTAAAAGTGATCGGCGTGGAACCCGAACTCGCCGCCGACGCGCAGGCCAGCCTGCGCTCGGGCAAAATCGTCCAATTTCCCGCCGGACAAGTCTCGCGCACCATCGCCGACGGCCTGCGCACGCAATCCATCGGACCGCTCAATTTCGAGCACATAAAAACCTACGTCGATGACATCATTACCGTCACGGAAGACGAAATCCGCCAGGCGATGAAACTCCTCTCGCAGAATCCGCAGACCATTGCCGAGCCCAGCGGCGCCGTGGCCACCGCCGGATTCATCTTCCATGAAAAGCAATTGCCTCAGAAAAGAGTCAACGTTGCCATCATCTCCGGCGGCAACATCGAGCCAGCCGTGCTCGCTGAAATCCGTCGCGAGTAATCATCGAAGATGAGATTTTGGGGGAGGCACAGCCCTCGTCGGTGTCTTGAGGCGGTGGGCCCGGGGCCCCAACTCCGGTTGCATTCAAATATCCTTGACTTCAAGACGCCAAAAATATGATCCTTTTTCTGCCCGCAATGCAAACAGGGCCAAAGGCCGCATCTAAGTCCTTTGGAGAGAGGATTTTGCCCCTGGCTCGTTGCAGCTCTGAGATTATTTATCATTTTCCCGCTAACTCTATGATTCCAATAGACCGGGGGGCAGCGGGGAATATTCCGCCGAGGCCCGCTTTCCCATTTTGGAACTCTGCGCTTTTTCTTCTTGCCCTCCTGTTTTCCACAGCCCCCGCCTACGCCCAGTCGGCGCGCGGCACCCTCATCAGTGGAGAATCGATTCGCATCTCTCCCAGCGGCGATTCTTCCAAGCTTGGCGACGTCGCCCGCGGATACGAACTTGTCATCCTCGACCGGAACAATCCTGAGTGGACACAGGTCGAGGCCATTCTCGCCCAGCCCCGCCGGGGGGAAGACAACGAAGATGAGGAGGAACAGGAAGCAAAGACCATCACGGGCTGGGTTCCGGCCAAAGCTGTGGTCAGCACCGCAACGCCTGATGGAGACAAAATCATATTTGGTGAAGCCGCCGACTCCGAAGATCAGGCCAGCCGCCGTCTCGGGCGTCGCGACGCCGCGCAAGATGCCATGCGGCTCTATTACCGCGTCTACGATCTTTATCCGACTTCTCCGCTGGCAGGGGAGGGATTGTTCCGCGCCGCTGACATCCGCTGGCAGGTCGAACGCCAGGATGTGCTCACGCGTCCTTCCGCGCGTGAGCGCGAAGCCTACATGCGCGGCCAGATCAATGAAGACTGGATGCGCCTGGTTGACAAGAAATTCCCTGGAACGAAGTGGGCCGATCTCGCCTCGTTTCGCATGATTGACAACAAACTCTGCGGCGATTGGCAGGCCGCCTCGAAATGTCCGGAAAAAGAAGCCGACATGTATGAAAAATACGTGAAAGATCACCCTCAATCTCCGGTGGCCCCGGAAGCCTTGTACGACGCGGCCTGGCGACGATCGGCGCTGATCGAAATCTACAAGACGGAAGCCAATCGCAAAAAATCGGACGAATCAAAAAGCCGCGCCCTGGAACTGGCACAGAAAATCGTCAGCGAACATCCGCAGAGCGATTGGGCCTTGCGCGCACAGACACTGATCTTTTACATTCAACGGGGCATTCCAACCTTCGGAAACGCGGACTAACCTTTGCCCATCCATCAAGCGGTTGTGCTCGCCATCGTCCAGGGTCTGGCGGAGTTCATCCCCGTGTCGAGTTCCGGTCATCTCATCATTGTGCGTCGTCTGCTCGGCTGGAACGAACTCTCACCCGCCCACGAACTGACATTCGATGTCGCGCTCCACTTTGGCACGTTACTTTCCGTGCTGATTTATTTCCGGCGCACCTGGGTACAGATTGTTGGTGCGGCCTTTGGCGGCAAAGTCGTGCGTTTCTCGGAGTCGAGTAGTGCGGATACGAACCTGACTCTGGACGAGCGGAAAGAAGAACGCAGGCTTCTGTGGTATCTCGCCATCGCCACGATTCCGGGAGCAATTGCCGGCAAGTTTCTCGAACACTCGGCAGAGGATTATTTCCGAGAGCATATCTTTCTCATCGCCGGAGCCTTGATCGTGGTCGCGCTTCTTATGGGGCTGGGCGAAAAGGTCGGATCGCACAAAAAGCCGCTCAGTTTCGTCACTTTCGGCGACTCTCTAACCATCGGCGTCGCGCAGGCATTCGCCTTGATCCCCGGTGTTTCGCGCTCAGGATCAACCATCACAGCCGGATTGTTCCGCAATCTGACGCGCGAAGCGGCCGTGCGATTCAGTTTCCTGCTCTCGACGCCGATCATTGCCGGAGCTGCTCTGCTCAAGGCACACGAGCTCCATAAAGAAGGACTGCCTCCGGGAATGCACGCGCCATTCTTGGTGGGAATCACTGTTTCGGCGCTGGTCGGCTATGCAGCCATTGCGTGGCTGATCCGCTACTTGCAATCAAACAGCCTGAAGTTGTTCATCATCTACCGCATCGTCGCGGGTGTGGTTGTGATCGCCCTGGCCTTGGCAATGCACTTGCAATGATGCCGGAAACCACCTGAATACTAAGCAGAAATTCAGCGATTGTCGGAACTCCCGCTTCCTGCCATAATGATCAGGCTCTGGCCGATTGCAGCACGGGTGTCTCCGGTCTGAACCGGCCTCCATGGATTATCTGGCAACGATTTTTGTCCCCACTGGCAACCGGCGGCTCAACGAGCTGATTGGCTTCCTGCTGTGCGTCTCCGCGCTCCTCCTGTTCCTCGCGCTCGCATCGTATTCTCCGCTTGATCCCTCATGGGACAGCGCCGCGGTCCTGACCGGCTCGCACGCCGCCCGCAACTGGATCGGCATTGTGGGTGCCTACATATCCGACGCCTTGCTGCAGTTCTTCGGCGTTGGCGCATTTCTGCTCGTGATCTTCCCCGTGATGCTGGGCGTCCGCTGGTTTCGCTCGAGCAAAGTGCAATCGCCGCTGGCGAAAAGTCTTGGCGGAATCTGGCTGATGATGTTCATTCCCGCCCTGCTGGCGCTG
The DNA here is from genome assembly GCA_030037515.1 of Candidatus Sulfotelmatobacter sp. Classification (GTDB taxonomy): domain Bacteria; phylum Acidobacteriota; class Terriglobia; order Terriglobales; family Acidobacteriaceae; genus Sulfotelmatobacter. The sequence goes on along the minus strand of JASHRE010000626.1, from coordinate 1,283 downwards.
TTGCCCGGCCATTTGCGCTGGGTGCACGTCATCCCGATCGAGGGCTTGATCGGGCGCGTGGTCGGCGACTTCCTGATTCACTATCTGAATCTGGTCGGCGCGTATATCGTTTGCGCCACGATTCTCGCGGTTTCGCTCTATCTCTCGACCGCGTTTTCGTTCTCCTCGGTTCGCCTCTTCATTCCCACGCGCTTCGCCTTCACGACCGCGCTTTGGAATCGCTACCAGGATTGGCGCGAAGAGCGCACCCGCAAGCGGCAGCAGAAGGAACTGGAGCAGCGTCGCATCTCGAAGCCAGTAGTAAAAACGCAATGGATCCAGTCGCGTCCCGCACAGGCGCCGCCTGCGCCGGAGCCGCCGCGCACCACGGGCATCGAGCGCATGATGGCGGAAGAAAACGGGGTCGAAGGAGATGCGGTTCGTCCTGCCGAGCGCAGCGCCGTCGCTACGGGCGGAATCCTGCCCGAATCTCTCCCTTCGGAAGCTTCGGCCGAATCGCCCGCCGAACCTGAAGTTTCCGATCGCGCCGACAGCGGCCGCAAATCGAAGACCACGATGCCGCGCATCGCCGGCGGATACAAGCTGCCTTCGAGCAGTCTGTTGCAGCGTCCCGATGAGCAGCAGGCCGTCGATGCTGACGAACTGAAGCTGCTGGCGCAAGTGCTTACCGAGAAGTATGGCGAATTCGATGTTCACGGACAAGTCACGCAGATCAATCCCGGCCCGGTGGTGACGACATTCGAGTTCAAGCCCGAAGCCGGCATCAAGTACAGCCGCATCACAAATCTGGTCGACGATCTGTGTCTCGCGCTGAAAGCCGAAAGCATTCTGGTCGAACGCATGCCGGGCAAGAGCACGGTCGGAATTCAAGTGCCGAACCGTCAGCGTGAAATCATATTCCTGCGCGAGAACATCGAATCGCAGGAATTTATCGGCTCGAAATCGAAGCTCACGCTGGCGATGGGCAAAGACATCAATGGCCGCATCGTGACCGCCGAACTGACCGGCATGCCGCACCTTCTCATCGCTGGGTCGACCGGAACGGGGAAAAGCGTCGCGATCAACGCCATGATCATGTCGATTCTGTACAAAGCGACGCCCGATCAGGTGCGGCTGATTCTCGTCGATCCCAAGCGGCTCGAACTCGGCAACTATGAAGGCGTACCGCATCTTTACACGCCCATCATCACGGAACCGAAACTGGCCGCAAACGCGCTGCGCAATGCGGTGCGCGAGATGGAGCGCCGATTGAAACTGCTCGCTGCCAGGGGCGTGCGCAATAT
>JASHRE010000625.1 GCA_030037515.1 Candidatus Sulfotelmatobacter sp. | reverse complement strand
GAAAAGTTCGCGTTGCAAGTGCTGGGACAATTGATTCCGCTTGGGCTGCTGGCGACTGTTCCTGTTCCAGACGCCGGCGATGTTACCGTCAACTCATACGAGGTCGCGGAATATACAGTCGCGGAATTCGGCGCTCCAGCACAACTGGTGAGTGAGAGTGCTGCCGACAATCCACACCAAAACATCAGCCGAAGCCTGCAGCCCAGACGTTTCATAGCTCCTGATTTTTGCTGAAACTCAGATCGCGACGTTTTTCGATGAAGATCGGCTGTGAATGGTTGGTTCGACACGCACTGTCAACATGTTACGGAGGCGGCCGTGAAACCGGGTTGGGTGCCAGGTTTCGTGGAAAGGACTTGGTGAGGTGCGCACTTGCACCGCCCAGAAATGCCCCGTTGGGAGAACTACTTTCGCGTCATCCTCAACTCGATCATCATGCGCTCTTCTCCTTTCTCATCGACGAGGAAGTGGCGATGGACGAGAACGCGCCCGTCTTCCTCGAGGTGTGCGCGCGCGACGGTCTTGCGGCCCGGATGCTCGGTATCGAGCGGTGTCGCCCATAAGACGATGTTCTTGCCGTCGAAAGTGCCGTCGCTCTGGCGAATCGACATCGTTGTTTGCCGCGAGTCGTACCACACGGTGGTGAAGCGATTCGACTTCGAATCGAAGCCGGAGATTCCCGTGCCGGTGCTCGTCGTTCCGTCAGCATTGACGAAAGTGAAATCCGACTGCAAGAACTTTCCATCCTGGATCATGTACTGCTTGCATGTACCTTTAGTCACGATCGGTTTCCCGTCCCTCGGGAAGAACGTCTTCACCACATCCCAGTCGCCGGCAAATTGAGCGAGCAATTTCTGACCGGCACCCGGGGCGTTCGGCGGCTCGTATTGATTGTGTGTCTGTTGCGCCACCGCAGCAGCAATGAGCAATGTCACCGTGATCCATTTCTTCATGGCACGCGGATGATACGCGAAAATCCCGGTCGTTGCACGCTTCAGGGCGATCGCTAATGCAGAAATGAAGTTGCCGGAAGCTAAAAACTACTACGCGTGGTAGTTGTTCCATCCCCTTGGCTATGTTGTTCGGATGAAGATTCCTCGGCGCATTCGGCTCTTCACCTTGGCTTCACTACTGTTCTTCGCCTTTCGACTCAACGCACAAACTCCAGATACAGCGGTTATCCAGGGCACGGTGTTCGACCAGAGTCACGCGGCTGTTGCGGGCGCACAGGTCACGGTCACCAACACCCGGACCGGAATGAAGCAGGTGCGGCAAACCGATGCCGCCGGCAACTTTGTCGTCGCAGGCCTCTCGATTGTCGGCGATTACGATGTGAGTGTGCACAAAGACGGATTCGCTCACGCTCAAACCGGAACTGTGACTTTGATCGGTGGAGCCGTGACCAACCTTAATTTTCGGCTAGCCGTCGCTGAAGATAGAACTGAGATTACTGTTACCGGAGCGGAAGGTACGGTGCGAGCCGATATGCCGCAACTGGGCGATCTGCTGGGCGGTCGGCAAATTGAGGAAACACCGCTGCTCAACAATCGCATTACCTACCTGCCCATGCTGAACGCGGCAAATCGCCCGGCGATCAACCAAGGCGACGTCTTCATGAATCAAAATCTGTTTACCACGAATGGAACGGGACGGCGGCAAGCATGGTTTGAAGTCGACGGGGCCAATTCCGTCGACATGTGGGGACGGCAGACGATCTTCACCAACCTGCCGGTCGAGACGGTCGACGAGGTCAATGTTCTTACCAATCCGTTCTCGGCCGAATATGGGGGCAGCGCGGGCAGCGCCATAAATATCGTCACGAAAAGTGGCGGAAATCAGTACCACGGCAGCGTGGTGGGAAATTTTCGGCCGTCGGCGACTGCGGCTGATTTGTGGGGATTTACCCCTGGAACGGTGACGAGCGGGAACCAGCTGACGAGTGATGAGTTGTATCAGCCCGCGCTTAGCTTTGGTGGACCCATCGGCAGTGACAAGCAAACACATTTCTTCACGGCCGGGGAATACACCTGGGAAAACAAGGTTTCTCCGGTCACCAATGCGCTTGCTCCCGGTGGATTTGAAGGAAAATATCGCGATTGGATGGCGCTGGTTCGCCTCGATCGCCAGATCAACAAAAACAACAATTTGTTTCTGCGGCTCAATGCCGACCACTTTATCGACACCAATCCCAACGGAATCGTTGGCGGAAACAGTTTGCCCAGCGTGGATCGCGTTTTCACGCGCCGGACCTACACGGCAGAGCTGGGCGAAACGGATGCGATCGGTCCGAACTGGCTGAATAATATCCGCGCAGAATTTCAACTGGCCTCGCCGATCACGCAATTCAGCCCGGTCATCTACGGCACCGAGTTTTCCGTGCCCATTGAAGGCGCCGCTACCTTTACAACTGGCACATCTCAGTCAGCGTTGCTGCTGAATCATCAATTTGAAGTGAATGATGTGGTCTCGACCACGCGCGGACGCAACAACTTGCGATTTGGCGCCCAGGTCATTCATGCGCACACTGGCGGCGACAGCAAAGAGTTTGGTGGGCCGATTTACCTGGGAGAGTTCGTCTACAACGCCTGCGCTCTTTCCGTATCTGAGTGTGAGAGCTCGGCATACTTGGACAACATCAGCAATGTGGCAAGCTACACCCAAAGCTATGGCAACGCCAGCTATACGGTAGACGACACGCTCTGGGCGTTATTTGTGCAGGACGATGTGCACCTGCGATCCAACCTCACCGTGAATCTCGGTTTGCGTTATGAGCGGCAGACATTTACCGACTCCACGAAGGACTTCGGCCCGCGTGTGGGCTTTGTCTGGGACCCGCGGGGCGACGGAACCAGCATCATCCGCGCCGGATTTGGAATCTACTACTCACAGATCGTGGACAATTCCGAAGCCAACTATGCACTGACGGGACCGACAGGAGTCTTCAATTACACGGCAAGGCCGGGGCAGGTTGGCTTTCCAGCCAGCGTCGCCGATGCGCCTCTACCCGGATTTCCTACCGGTGCTCAGGTTCCCCTGCGGAGTCTATATATCCGGCCCGGACGCAGTTCCTACTACGATCAATTCTTTCCCACCTCCACATTGGTTGGATACCAAAGCGGGCTGTTCAGCCCCTATACCGAACAGTGGACCTTTGGCTTCGAACATGCCATTGCGTCGAATTGGGTCTTGAGTGTGGACTATGTTGGATCGCACACATTAAAGATCAATCGTCCGCTCGATGTTGATCCGCCCGCGCCCTTCGTGCGCACCGCACCGGGACAAATGCGGACGGCGCAGGTGGCGAATTGCACACGCCCTCTGTGGATTTCCTTTTATTCGCAGAATGGCCTGACCTGCGACAGTTCAAGCGCTCAAGGAACACCTGCTTCCGTACCCATACCGGCCTACTCGGTCATTCAAGCCGATGTGAACGACGGATTTCTCTTCTATGACGCATTGAACGTGAACTTGAATCACCGTTTCAGCCGTCGGGCACAAATGCTGGCCAGCTACACGTGGTCACACGCTCTCGACAACGTAGACCCCGACATCCCCAGTCAGAATCCGAACGATCCCAACTTTACCGGATACCAGGAATACGGACCCGCGATCTTCGACCAACGGAACAGGTTCGTACTGAGTGGAACTTTCGTCGCACCCTTGAACATCAACCTGGGCGGGATCGGCACATTCGGAAGTGGCCTGCCCTACAATATCGTGACCGGAACGACCAATAGCGGCGACACGGGTGCAACCACAGATCGGCCCGTCGTCAACGGTGTGGTGATTCCGCGTAATGCTGGGCGTGGAAGAGCGATCTACGATGTTTCGCCGTTCATCGAACGGCGCTTTTCGATATTTTCCGAGCGAGCGGCCTTAAATCTTCGCGCCGAGGCATTCAATGTCTTCAACCATCCAAATTTCGTCGGCTACGTCTCCACTTGGGGAAACGGGGCGACTGCGCCGGCAAGTCTCGGAATGCCGCTGACAGGAATCACCAATCAACTTCCGGCTCGCTCGCTGCAGTTTTTGGTCAGTCTGACATTTTGACATTGGCGGCGGGTCATTATCGCCTTCGCCCTGCGAGAGCAGTTTCAACAGGCGAGTCTGCGCGTAACACTGGGTCAATGAGCGCATCTATTGATTGCTTCCAGGCGATCGTTCGCTGACCACCGCTGCGCTCGGCCAAACCGTCTTCCATTGCCCCCCAAAAAACATATTTACAGCATGTCTATCTGTATAGTAGACTATGGTTCAGGTTATTGGCAAGGCCTGCTGCAGAAAAACGCCCCTTCCCCGACTGGAAAATGAGTTTCACTTTCGAGTTGCGATGAATTCTGGTTGCGAGGATTAAGTGACTGAATTCAGGAGCAATCTCCCTGGCCCCCGAATTGCTCTACGAGTATTTTGATGGAGTTTAAGCTGCTGGCAGAATTCGAGTCCCGGGATGCGGGCGGGACCTTCGAGGGCAGGGGTTGCCCAAGCATCGCGATCCTGGGTGGCGGGTTCAGCGGATCGATGCTGGCAGTGGAACTGTTACGGCGCGCGGTCCAAGGCCTCTCGATCGTGCTCATCGAACGCCGACCCGTACCCGGCCGCGGCGTGGCCTACGGCACCCAGTTCGAGGGACATTTGTTAAACGTTCGCGCCAAGAATATGAGCGCCTACGCGAGCGTTCCCGACCATTTCGTCAAGTGGGCGCAGCGCCACTATAGCGCGTCGGTCAAACCTGACGACTTTCTTCCCCGCACCATCTACGGTCAGTACGTGTCCTCCCAGTTGCGGGAAGCGATCCCTCACTCCCGAGGCAGCTTCCGATGTATTCCGCAGGAGGCGGTCCGGTTAAAGCGGGTTGGCGGCCGCTGCCAGATCTCTCTTGCCGGGGGATCGACCGTCATCGCAGATCAAGTTGTTCTCGCCCTCGGAAACTTCCCTCCCGCCGATCTCCAGATTCCCGGCAAAACGGCCGCCAGTTCCCGCTTCGTTGCCGATCCCTGGTCGTCAGGCGCGCTGACCGAAGTGGCTCGAGATGAAAGCGTGCTGGTGATCGGGTCCGGGCTGACCAGCGTTGACGTAACCCTGGAGATTCGAGCCCGGGGATTCGAGGGCACCATTCACATGCTTTCCCGCCGGGGTCTGTTGCCGCAGCGCCATGCGGCGATCCCGTTCCCCCCGTTTCCAATCGCTGATCTTCCACCAACCGCCCGAGGGTTGTTGCGCTTGCTACGACTCGAGGTGAAGCAGGTTGAAGCGCGAGGATCCAACTGGCGGGAAGTCATCGACTCTTTGCGGCCCGTCACCGCACAAATCTGGCGCTCGCTGCCCCCGGTGGAGCGGCGCCGCTTCCTCAGACACCTCAGGACCTACTGGGACGTCCATCGTCATCGCATAGCGGATCGGATCGCAGACCAGCTGGCTTTGCAGCTCGAAAGTGGACAGATCCAGATACACGCTGGTCGGATCACCGAATACCGTGAGGATGACGGAAGGGTCGCCATCACCTATCGGGAGCGCAAGAGCGGAGAACTCAGAAACCTTCGCGTGAACCGGGTGCTGAATTGCACTGGACCCGACGGAGACTGCCGTCGCGTGTCCGCTCCGCTGCTTTCCAATCTGATCGAGAACGGACTGGTGCGACCGGATGAATTAGGATTGGGCTTGGATGTCGCAGACGACGGCGCCGTAATCGACCTTCAAGGCTTTGCTTCGAACTTCCTCTATGCAATCGGTCCCCTGCGCAAAGGAAAACTATACGAGTCGATCGCGGTGCCCGAGCTGCGTGTCCAGGTTGCTGAGCTCGCGAATCTGCTGGTCCGTGCCCCTGTCTTGGAGAGCAATCCCTCGGTTCCAGCCGAGAACGAAGCATTCACTTTCACTCATTCGTAGC
>JASHRE010000624.1 GCA_030037515.1 Candidatus Sulfotelmatobacter sp. | reverse complement strand
TCCAATTTCTCGGTAACGATTTTCAATATCGAGCTCGTTCTTGCCCAACAACCACTCACCCAGATGACGATAGATTTCGTAGACCCGCTCGCGCAACTCATGGGCGGGAATATGGCGAAAGTGGCTGACCTGCGGATTGTCCACAACTCTTTCTTCCAGCCCTCGAGCCAGCGCATCCGCATGGGATTCGATCAGGCGGACGAACCTGTAGGAGAACATCATAGATACCCCCCGTTCTGCTGCCTTACCCCACGTCAAACCCCGAGTTTGACAGCAGCTTCGTCTTCGCTCCAGCCCTCAACTGGCGCCCGCACCGCCTCGACGACTGGCTCCAGTGTCTGCGGAATCGTGACGGCACGCGAGATCAGACACAGAACCTTGGTCCGGCGCAGCAGGGCGAGTCCCGCTTCACGCTGGTCTTCGCCCAAGCCGGAAACCGTCAGCCGGGGACGAATCAGGATTTCGCTGAAGTTACATCCGTTGTTTCGGCTGCGCCGCACCGAGCCTTCGATCTCGACCTCCAGATCGGTGTAATCGAAGTTCGCAGCGCGAGCCACATCGTGAAATGTTGTCGTAAAACAGCCGGCCAGAGCGCAGAGTAGCAGCTGCTCCGGAGTCCAGCGGCCTTGCAAGCCGCCCACTTCCGCGGCTTCCGAGAAATGGATCGTGTTTGGGGAGGACTCGCACTTGGCCAGTCCAGTGCGGCCTGACGTCCACCAGGCCGAAACGCGATACATGTATTCTGACGGCATGTCTGACTCCTGGCGCCCCCAATGCGCTCTTTCAATGCGCTCTTTCAACGCGCTCCTACATTGTTACGAGGTGAGAGAGAAGATCACGGTGATCGTGGTCTCTACCTCGACGGGTTGTCCGTTCAGCAGGTATGGTTTGTAACGCCACTGCTTCACGGCAGCGATCGCCTCCGGCACCAGCATGGGGTGACCGCTGACTAATTGCAGATTCTCAATTTCTCCCGTGGTGCTGATAACCGCACTTAGTACCACTTCGCCCTGCACACGCGCCGCTTTCGCCAGCGTCGGATAGACGGGCTCAACGCGATGAATCAACAAGCCTTTGGTCACGCCCTGGGAAATGCGAATGCGCTGCGGCGTTGTGGGCACGAATTTGGGCACCGCGGCCAGACTTGAGGTCGAGCTGATGATGCCACCAATCACGCCTCCGACTTGCCCGCCGGGAATACCTCCGGGAACGCCCCCCACCACGCCCCCTGTCGCGGCCATCGGTGGTGGCGCAACGTCTTCCTTGATCATCTCGACCTTCGTTGGAATCTTGGTCGGCGTACGCAACTGGCCGTTGTTGAGCACGTCGGTCTCGATCTGCCGCACGATTTGTTGGACCTGCGCGGCCGCCGGCGGCGGAGGCGGTGGAGGTGGCGGAGGCGCCACCAAGAACGTCAGCAACTGGGCGCTGGGTAACTGCTCGGTGAAGACCAATGGCATGATCAGCAATGTTCCCAACACCAGGCAGTTCAAAATGAATGAAGTCGTCGTGGCAAAGGCTTTGCGCTTCCGCTGTACCCCGAATTCGAGCAAACTATCGGAGAACAATGGCCTGGCTGCAGCGACGGCCAGCTCTGATCTCGGCAAAACCGCCGCGCGTGAAGCGGCCGGGTTTGCCGCCTTCGCTTCCGGTTCGTGGATCTCGATTGTGCCCCTCATTCCAGCCTCCCAGGACTCACCTACCGGTCCGCCGTCGCGGTCTGCCGGCCTTGGCGGACGTGGCCCGGTTGTGCCACATCTCACCTAGTCCGGAACTATCTTCATTCTGTAGGCGTAGAGGGCAAATGGCCGACATCACGGTTCTTTGTGATCGAAATCACGTTTTGGGGACTTGGGGGAAAACGAAAGTAACTCGCAACGCTTTTGAAGAAAAGATGGAGCGGGAAACCGGGATCGAACCCGCGCCAATCTTTGGGTCGTGGGAGCATTCGACCCCATCACCGAACCGATCACGCCATTCGCCTTCGAGCTTCACTCGGTCCTTCATGATCCTCATGTGAAATATTACGTGACCACCGGAATCTAAGATTTCCTAACGTGTCATCTGCATGATTCTTATCGAGCAGCCCGCTTCCCTCCAGGGGGAGTTCGAACTAGCGATCATGATCGAGGTTGCGGATCGCAGAGATGCATGGGTCGGACTGAGTTTCCTGACCTGCAACTGACCTTATGAAAGCGAGCCTTGGTTCAGCGTGGCACTCGTTCTAATAGAGCGAAATGGCGCGCTCCTCGGAGTGCATGGAGTAGTACGCTCAAAAAGGAACTTGACACCGCCGACATTGTCAGAGACATCTGGTCTCGACAGTTACCGCCGTTCGGCGTGAAACTCCGATTTTCTAGATCGGTTGGTCCGCTGCGAGCTGCTCGCCGCGCAGCGTGAAGCGGCCACAAGTAACAGTCTCCTGTCATTAGGTTCCAGTGGAAGCCGAACACGTCAAAAATCGCCCCTCGCCCAGCTTCCAACGGCACGAACTTCTGCAGCAGGCGGAGAGGACTCCCTGAAGGAGGGCTTTCGATTGGCGACACAACTCAACGAACCTTTTGCGTCTGTTCACTTAAATCGGTAGGTCGCACCCAACACCGCACCAGAGGTCACCATATTGTAGAGAGCGGTTCGCGTTCCGTAATCGACAAAGAGGTATCGATATCCTGCAGCTAGCGTCCACTTCGGGCTAAGCTTAAGGCTAACTAGCCCGCCAAATTGGTAGTCCAACTTTGCAGTCGCGTTCCAGCCGCCCACATCTCCAAGCACAGCCAAAGACACCTTGGGTGCGAGGGGAAGCTGCAGTCGGCCACCGACTACGACATCCGCCCAGCTTTGCGAAGCAGTGAAATTCAGCCCAAGTATCGAAGGATTAAAGTTTAGTCGCTGCCCAAGGTGCCAGTAACGAGCGCCGACATTCGCGTCGGCTTTGAACTTCTTGTTCTCAATCAGGCGGTAACCAACCTTGGAAGTCCAGACAAACTGGCCAACGCGCACGTCAGCCGAGATAGCGCTCAGACTTGGGAATGGCAGCGCTCGACTGTCGGAAAGGCGTATCCAGATCATATCGCCGTTGAGCAGGAAACGATTGTAACGGGCTTCCGCCGCTCCCATGATCCCGAAGTTGACATGAGAAAGGAGGTCGGAGGGACTCGCACGAACACTGGCGTCTCGGTCGAGTGCACCCACGGTTCCATGAGTTCCGGCGAACCAAATGTAGGGGCTCAGTTCGAAATGCCATCCGTCATTACCGGGGTTTGAAGAAGGCTGGCTTGCTGAAGATGAGCTCTGCGACTGTGTTTGCATCTGTGCATCGACTGACGTCAACTGCTCTTGACCGTTCAGCAAAACTACGGTCGTTGTGCAGCCGACCAAAACCAATAAACTGCTTCCCAATGCACGCATCCCCCTTAGCATGGTCAGTCCGTCGCACAAAACACACTGTTAATAGTGACAGGACTTCGACCGGACGATTGTCGATTGGTTGGAAAGTCACAGCCCTGAAGTCCGCGATGAGGTTTCGCTCGAACTTTCGGCAAGCGTAAGTATCCCGATGAACCCGAAATTACGGGCCGCACGCTTGAGCAAGCTTTGGCAGCCTCCGACGCGGAATCCGATCATCGAGGTGTTGCGGCTCGGCCAAAGGTTAGTTTTGCTTTTTCTTTGGTTGCGCGAATTCGGAGTAGGATACGAGTCATCCGTCCGCGGACGATCAGGCATGGCAAAACTGCCAGACTCACCGAGATAATCAGAGCCTGTCCGAGATAGATCGGTGGTAGACGATCAGTTCGTATACCACGTCCACCACGGCACCACGGCCGCGAGGATGAAAGCTTTGGCAATATGCTGTTACGCTAACCGGATCGGTTCGTTCCGCTGAACTGAACCCTTGCTCGACCAAAGAAAGTAGGGCGGTTTCCCGAACATCGCGCGATCGGACACGAATAGCAGGAATCACCGCTGTCAGTGGCCGTATTACGAAACGGAACGTTGGTGGTCGCTCGGAAGCGTCGAGTGAACCCTTCCCCCTGGCGAGCAAGGAATTCTTGAGGTGTCATCGGCACGGGGAAGGAGCTTCGGGAATCCGGAAGGGGAAAGAGGCGGCCTGCCCGTCCTGCAGGATAGTGCTCATACGTGCCCGCGCTTCGTACATGGACCTCCAAGTTTTGCTCACGAGCCTCTTGCGCGAC
>JASHRE010000623.1 GCA_030037515.1 Candidatus Sulfotelmatobacter sp. | reverse complement strand
ATTGCTCCATCGGTGAAACTCAAAGTCGCGCGCTCTAATTTCTAGCGGCTAGACCAAGCCCTTGCGCAATTCTTCCAGGCGATACTTTGTGCCGCGCCAGACGATGCCGCCATTCCACAGCGTAAGGAACATCGAGCGCAGCAACGCGTAGATGAACAACGCCGAGCTCACCGGATGCAGCAAGAAGTAATACGGCGGTACCGACGAGCGCCGCGACATTCCGACATAGATCAGAAACATCGATCCAACCGCAACCGCATAGGGCAAGCGTGCCCAGCCGTGAGAGAGCCACACTCCGAGGAACGGCCCCAGGTTCAGAAAAGCCAGCGCGAAAGCTGAAAGCAGCGTACGCCACCACTGATAGGAAAGGATCGCAAAAAAATTCTTCGTGAGATTGTTCACCACGCCCCTGGCTCCGCGCGCCCAGCGGATGGAAATCAAATCAGCTCCGAAAACATTACGTTGACGAAACCCGGCGTCCTTCACCAGCTTGCCCAATTTCATGTCATCGAGCACCTCCATGCGAAGCGCGGCGTAGCTTCCGATTGCGTCGTAAATTCGTCGGCGCACGAGATTGAATGCGCCCACGCCCATGTGATCGTCAGTCGAAGGATCGGCAACTTTCCACGGCCGATGGCCAAACATGAACATTGTGTGAAAGAAGGCGATCATCATGTACTCGCCCGGCGTTTTCATGATCAGGCGGGGAAACAGCACAACGTGATCGGCCGGTTCCGCTTCGGCATAAGTCAGCGCGCGGCGCAGTGAATCCGGTTTGAACAGTACGTCGGCGTCGGTGAAAAGCAGCCAGTCGCCCGTGGCTGCGTTGGCAGCTGTCCACATCGCGTGAGTTTTCCCCAGCCATCCGGCGGGAAGTTCGCGGTGATGGATGACGCGAAGAATGGGGTGCCCCGCTTTTCCCCGATTTTGGCAGAAGCGGGGATTTTTCTCGATTGCATCCATGATCTCGCCGGTCCGTTCTGTCGATCGATCATCGATGGCGATCACTTCGTAATTGTCGTAATCGAGCGCCAGCAGAGTTTTCAGGGTCTGTTCGATAGAATCTTCTTCGTTGCGGGCTGGAACGATAACCGAAACGCGCGGATTGCCGGAAGTTGAAACCGGATTGCGATCCCATTCCGGACGGCAGACGTCGGCGACGCTGGGCATGCCGATCGCGGCATCCACGATGCGCGAAATCCACGCCAGGGCGAGAATGATTCCAGCGATCCAGTGAAAGTAGGTCATTCGGGCTAGCGCGTTCTCGCCGGAAGCGAACTGCTCTCGACTGCCATCTCCGGTGCGAATTTCATTCCGTAAAACAGTATGGCAGAAGAAATTGCCATCGCAATGATGGGAAGAATGAACGCGGCTTGGAGCGAGCGCACGTCGGCGATCCACCCCATCATGGTCGGCGAGGGGACGTCCCCCAGAATGTGGATCACGAAAACATTCACCGCGAGCGCAGTCGCGCGAATGTGGGCGTCGACCGAATTGATCACCGCGGCATTCAGCGGCGCTGTGTTCAGCAATAGGAAAAACGCCGCCACGGCGATGGCTGGCATCATGATGCCGCCCCGCGCGAACAGGGCCACGATCATGACGGGCATGCCCAACAGCATGCTGAGTGCGGAGACGAAATAATACGAACTCTTCATGCGCGGCAGCAGATAATCGCCCAACCATCCTCCGACCAGGGCCGCCAGAACGCCATCGACGACCACGATAATGCCGAAAGCAGAATTCGCGTCTCTAAGTGTGTAGCCACGGGCACTATAAAGAAATTTCGGCATCCACACTTGAATTCCTCCAAGCGAAAACGTCATTGCGGCCATGCCGAGTGTTGAGGTGATAAAGGCAGGATTACGCGCGAGACCCAGGATCGTTCCACGTTCCGGAGTCACTTTCGGGGTGTCGAATTGTCCGCGTTCCGGCTCTTTCAGGAATAAGACGGCCAGCGCGAGTACAAATCCCGGAGCAGCCGCTATGTAGAAGGGAAATCTCCAGCCATGGTGCGCCGAAAGATTCCCGCCGAGCAGATATCCGGCAGCGGATCCGACCGGGATCGCAAAGTAAAATACGCCCAGAATCCTGCCGCGTTTTTCTTCGGTGAACAGATCGGCGACGAAAGTGGGCGCGATCGTCACGAACGTCGCCTCGCCAATTCCAACCAGCGTGTGTCGGATGAGCAGTTCGGTGTAAGTGTGCGTGACTGCGGTGAGCAACGTAAGGCCGCTCCAGAACAGCGCTCCGACAGAGATGATGAGCTTGCGCGAATAGCGATCGGCCAGGGGGCCGACGAATGGAGCGGCAAGGATGTAAAAACCGAGGAACGCGCTGGTGAGATATCCGACCTGGACGTTGGTCAGATGAAACTCGTCCTGCACCAGCGGTTGCACCGCGAACAGAACGTTGCGATCCACATAATTGAGCAGATTGAGCGCGGTCAGAACGAACAGCGCGTTGCGCGGTTGGAGATCTGTCTGGGACACAGGTCGAGCGAATATAGCACGATCCCAGACATTAAACGCCGGACCTCAGATGGGTGCGCCGTTAGGGACGTCGGTTTATTTTTTCGACCTCGGCCACTTCGCCACGATCGTCGTCGAAATGCCGCCGCGTGGGCGGAACGCGCCTTTCACCTCTGCCCAGACCGGCTTCGCCCACTTCACCACATCTTCGAGCACCCGGTTGACAACGTTCTCCTGAAAGATCCCAAGATTGCGGTAGCACTGCAGGTATTCTTTCAGCGACTTCAGTTCCAGGCAGTCTTTGTCGGGCATGTAGCGGATCGTGATCACGCCGAAATCCGGCAGACCTGTTTTTGGACACACCGACGTGAATTCCGGATCGTCGACAACGATCTCATAGCCCGGAAACTGGTTCGGCCAGGTTTCGATTTCGGGGAATTGAGCATCCAGTCCCGCCGAAGCGTGTTCGGGCGTGTAGCGCCGCGATTTCGGCATAAGTGTCATTGTAGCGTGAGAAGTTGCAGCCGCGGACCTGCCCCGGGCATCCAAAAAGGCAAGTGTTACGGGTATTCACAGTGTTAGATTACTGCTTACAGTGATTCCCGCCTCACGCTGAAAGACAACAGGTTGGCTTCGACTCCTAATTCGCGCAAATCGTCCGGTCGAGGATGGCTGTGGATCGTGCTGGCCGCCATCGGACTTGCGGTTTTGCTGTCCTTCACCCGGCAGACGACGGTCAAAGTACACCAAGTGATGGTAGAGCGCGGATCCATTCGCAGTTTGGTTTCGACCAACGGACAGATTGAGCCCATCGAACGTCTTGAGGCGCACGCGCCAATTCCAACGACGGTGAAGCGCGTGCTGGTCAAAGAAGGCGATCACGTACGCAAGGGCCAGCTGTTATTGCAGCTCGATGACGCCGATCTGGTTTCGAGAGCGGCGCAGGCTCAGGCGCAGATGAAGGCGGCCGCAGCTTCCGAGTCGGCCCTGAAAAACGGAGGCACGCAGCAAGAAGTGCAAACGCTCGACGCGCAGCTGCGCACCGATCGCAACGCGTTCGATGTCGCCCAGCACAATCTCGACGCGCTGCGAAAGCTGCAACAGGAAGGCGCCGCATCCTCAGGTGAGGTTGCGGCCGCAGAAGAAGCTTTGAAGACATCGGAGTCCAATCTCAAGTTGGCGGAACAGAAGAAGAAAGATCCCTACTCGCAGCCGGAGGTCAGCAAGGTTCGTGCTGAAGCGGCCGAGGCGCAAGCTGCCTACCAAGCTGCAGAAGACGATCTCGCGAAATCCAATGTCCACGCGCCATTTGACGGCGTTGTTTATTCGCTTCCGGTGAAGCAGGGCGCTTTTGTGCAGGCCGGAGATTTGCTTGTGCAGGAGGCGGATCTTTCGAAAGTTCTCGTCCGCGCTTACGTTGATGAGCCGGATATCGGACGCTTGCAACGGGGCCAGAAAGTCGAAATCACGTGGGACGCGCTTCCCAGTCGAACCTGGTCGGGCACTTTGAATTCTGTACCATCGGTGGTCAAGCTGCACAGCGCGAGAAACGTAGGCGAGGTGACGTGTGCCATCGACAATCACGATCTGAAGCTGTTGCCTAACGTGAACGTCGGCGTGACCATCGTTGTGGCGCAGCTCGATGACGTGCTCACACTCGAACGCGACGCGCTTCGCGTGGATGATGGCAAGCCGTACGTCTATCGAATCGTTAATGACCATTTAAGGCGCCAGCCGGTTGAGATTGCATTGCAGAATCTGACGCAGGTGCAGATCACTGGTGGGCTGCCGCAGGGCGCGGCAGTGGCGATTCCCGCCGAGGAAAATCGGCCGCTGGTTGATGGCGCGCCAATCAAGGTGGTACCGTAAAGTCGTTCGGGCTCATTCTGTAATCGAGCAAAGGTGATGTCGCGGTTATGCAGTTGGCAGGTCTTTGTAGTATTTTTTCCCGCCTGAGATGGCTGGTTTTCCTTCTTCTTTTGGGCATTGTTTCGCCGCTTGTTCACGCGACCGATCTTTCGCCTTCCGCGGCTTCTGCGCCATTGCTTTCTGCCGGCCGCGTAGACGATGCGATCGAAAGCCTGCAAAAGCAGATTCAGTCGAGCCCGAGCGCGCAGTCTTACAACCTGCTCTGCCGCGCCTATTACATGCTTGGCGACTGGGATCGTGGCATACAAGCGTGCGAACAAGCGAGCAAGCTCGATCCGCGGGCCGGGATTTATCAGTGGTGGCTGGGACGCGCGTACGGCGAGAAGGCCGCCCGTTCCAGCATGTTTTCGGCGGCTCGGCTGGCGAGAAAAGTGCGCGAATCGTTTGAACGCGCCGTCCAGCTGGATCCGACGAACTGGAAAGCACGCGCCGACTTGGCACAATTTTATGTCCAGGCGCCGGCTGTGATGGGCGGCGGCAAAGAAAAAGCTCTGCAGGAAGCTACAGCCATTGCGCCGATCAATCCGGCGGTTGCCTACTGGGTTGCGGCGCAAGTTGCCGAAAAAAACAAAGACTCGGTCACGGCCGAGCGCGAGTATCGCGCGGCCATCTCGGCCAGCAATTGCGGCGCGCGCGCCTGGAATGATCTCGCCTCATTCCTGAAGAAATCCAATCGCCTCGACGAGATGGAACAAGCTCTGGCTCATCTGGAGGCTGCGCGCCGGGACGAGCCTGATGCCCTGATGGATGGGGCGTACATGCTGCTTGAAACGGGCCGCAATTTTGCGCTCGCCCGGCGCTTGCTGCGTCGTTATCTTTCCT
>JASHRE010000622.1 GCA_030037515.1 Candidatus Sulfotelmatobacter sp. | reverse complement strand
GCCTCATCCGGATTCAATAGTCTCGTTAGCGAGTACGATCTGCGGTTCCTCAATACCCAGATTCTCAGTTCTGATCTTTTGAATGAAACCCGGATCGGCTACTCCTGGCGGAGAACCGAGCAAATGCCGCTTTCAACCGAACCTTCGCTGATGGTGGCAGGCTACTTCACCGGTGGGGGTGCGACCAGCGGCAATCTCAACGATCGCGAGCACGATCTCGAGGCCGATGACGATTTCATCTTTACCAAGGGCAAGCACTCCCTCAAGGTTGGCCTGCAGTCGTTAGCGTTCTTCATCGACGACTACGACCCTGACACCTTCAACGGGGAGTTCGTATTTGGCGGGGGGAGTGCGCCTGCGCTCAACGCAAATAATGATCCCACCGGCGAAACAACCACGATCACGGCGCTCGAGCAGTACCGCCGAGCGTTGTTGGATTTGCCGGGTGGCACCCCGACAACATTTCAAATCACCACCGGAACGCCCCTGGTGCCGGAGACCCAATGGCGGCTGGCCTTGTATGTTCAGGAACGCGCCAAACTAACCGAGCATCTGACGGTCAACGCCGGCTTGCGTTATCAGCTCCAAACCACCCCCGGCAGCTTCGCGAATCTCGCCCCACGCGCCGGCCTGGCCTGGGCGCCTGACAGGAAATCAAATTGGCTGGTTCATCTCAGCGGGGGCCTGTTTATTAACCCGGTGGATCCGGCATACGCCATACAAGCCAAGCGATTGAACGGCGTCCGGCAGCGGGAAAAAACAATCTACTCGCCGAACTTCCAGAACCCCCTGACGCCGGCTCCTGGTTCCATCGGCGTCGCCACAATCTGGCAGCTTCCCAACACGGTTACAGAACTTCCTTCTTTGATGGCTCAAACAGGTCTCGGACGCGAGTTCCCGCATCACTGGCACCTACAGGCCGATGTCGACTTCGGACAGGCGTGGGGCTGGATGCGTCAAACCAACATCAACGCACCCATGGTCGCCAGCAGCATTGGCGTGCCGCCCGATCCGCTGGCGGCGCTTCTCGCGCCCAGACCGATCGCCGTGAACGAAAACATCTTTCGCTACCAGCGGCTTGCCCACCGTCGAGGAGGGCTGGTGGAATTAGCGCTCGAACAGAACAGTTACAAGCGATTCAATTTTTCAGCAGACTACCTGCACTTGGATTTTCGATCCGACGGCGGATTCCGCCTCGGTGACTTGCCCGTCGCCGCCAATCCGCAG
This sequence comes from Candidatus Sulfotelmatobacter sp., assembly GCA_030037515.1. Lineage (GTDB taxonomy): Bacteria > Acidobacteriota > Terriglobia > Terriglobales > Acidobacteriaceae > Sulfotelmatobacter. The sequence continues at coordinate 3,555 of JASHRE010000622.1, read as the reverse complement.
TCGACTTACAGCGAAAAAGGCGAGTCCGCCCGATGGGATTCCCAGATGCGGAACCTCTTCTTTGCCTCGGCCAACCTCAACCTTCCCTTCAAAGTCGGCCTCTCATCGCTTCTCGACTTCTCGAGCGGCCAGCCTTACAACATCACTACCGGCACCGATGCGAACGGCGATGGCGATTTCAACGACAGACCCTCGTATGCCTCCGCGCCCGGCCCGGGAGTGTACAGCACACCATTTGGCCTGCTCACCACCAACACGGTGAATGGGAATGTTCCCCGGAATCTGGGAACCAAGCCAGCGCAGGTCCATTTGGATATGAATCTAAGCCGGGTCTTCGCTGTGAACCCTCGAGACAAGGATCATCCCCGCACGCTTACATTCAATGCGCGAAGCACCAATTTGCTGAATCGCATGAATGTCACGGCTGTAAACACGATTCTTTCTTCCGGCGCGGTCGGGCAACCAATTGCCGCCGAAACCGCTCGCCGCCTGGAGCTGGGCGCTCGTTTTACCTTTTAGTCTGGATTTTTCACTCGGCACCGAAGGAACCTTCACATTGCTTGTATTCGGCCAATGATCGTCGTCTTCCGGGGGAGTTATGATTTACCTTGATGACCATCGACATGTAAGGTCCTTGATTGGGCCGATTTCGAAGGGGGTGTGAAAGATGAGCGGCTTTCTGAGTCCTCAGGAACTACAAGCTTTGAAACCGGCCGAGACTTCATCCTTCGCCGCGCCGATTCCTACCCAAATTGTTTCCAGCGACGAGTTTTTTCCTCAGCGCCAGAACAAGCAGCAGCGTGAGGTAGAGGCGCGCCTAAAGGAAATGGGAACGCGATTGGCGCGCAAGCAAGGGATCACCAGAAGATCGTTCTTTACGACTGCGGCCGGTATGGCTGCGGCATTTCTGGCGATGAATGAAGTCTACGGCAACATTTTCGACGTAACGCCGGCTGAGGCGGCCACTCCCGAGATGGCCACCGACCGTGCCACCGCTCTCGAGGGCCAGTTCGTCTTCGATGGCCATACGCACTTTCTGCGTGACGATACTCGGCTTACAGGCTTCGTCAAAATGCGCCAAGCGGTCAGCGACTCGGGATGGAATCCCCAGATGAAAGGCAAGAAGCAAACGATCGAAGATTTGAAATACAACAACTATTACAAGGAGATCTTTCTCGACAGCGACACCAAGGTGGCACTGATCTCAAGCGCACCATCCGATATCCCTCGCGACTGGTTCTTGACGAACGAGATGATGGCAGCGGCCCGCGAAAAAGTGAACCGGGCAGCTGGTTCGAAACGCCTGCTATGCCACGCCATTTTTACACCAGGACAACCGGGCTGGCTCGACAACCTCGACCACGCGCTCGCTCTCAAGCCCGACTCCGTAAAGGGCTATACGATCGGAGACAACACGCACAAGGAACTCGCGCGATATCCATGGCGCATGGACGACGAGAAGGTGACCTATCTCGGGTACGAGAAAATGCAAAACGCGGGTATCAAGAACGTTTGTGTTCACAAAGGACTTTTTCCTCCATCTTTAGACAACGTCTTTCCTAGGCTTCGACCTTATGCCGACGTCAGCGATGTCGGCAGAGCCGCCAAGGATTGGCCGCAGCTCAATTTCGTCATTTACCATTCCGGCTACCGCAATGTGGGAGGGGGGAATTCGGATGCAGCTGAGGCCTGGGCAATGGTGGAGAAAAGCGGCCGAAACGATTGGGTGACCGAGTTGGCAGAAATTCCGGAAAAGTACCGAGTCACCAATGTCTATGGCGATTTGGGCCAGCTTTTCGCCGCCAGCACTGTTGCGCAGCCGAAGTTGGCAGCCTATTTGGTAGGCTGTCTTGTCACCGGTCTAGGCGCGGATCATGTCGTCTGGGGTACTGACGCACTGTGGACGGGTTCGCCACAGTGGCAAATCGAGGGGCTCAGGCGACTCGAAATTCCCGAAGATATGCAGAAAAGGTTCGGATTCAAGCCTCTTGGAGCCGCCGACGGTCCGGTAAAGACAGCAATACTAAGCGGCAATTCTGCTCGGCTATACAACTATAAAGCACCGGCGAGTTGGTCGAAGATGGATCGTTTCGCAGCCCTGAAGCAAGAGTACATAAAGGCAGGACCACGGCGCACGAATTTGCGATATGGCTACGTGTCAGTTTAGACCTGACCACGCCTTCCTCCGTCGCCAAGAGTCAACAAGCTATCGGAAACCCGCGGCGTTAACGGTATCACCTACGTGCTGGGTGGCATAGAAGTCTCTACTGGCCTGCGCTGCTATTCTCCTCAGTCGTTCCGCTTCGGCATGGGCTCCGCTTCGGTCTAGCATTTGTGCGTAGACGATTTGCGCACCAAAGTACTTCGGGCTGTCATGGTTGAGCGAACCAGCAAGGATTCCAAGGCCGTCTCGCATCTCGTCCAAGGCTCGGCCGATATCGCCGGTTTGAGCATAGGCCTTGCCAACAAGCATCTGATCCCAACCTGTAAGCCAGTGCTGCTCGCCGTGTGTCTGCTTGCACAACTCCAAGCCGTGCTGATAGCTCTCCACAGCTGCGGACGCATTTCCGTTGGATAACTCCACCCAGCCCTGCGTCTCCAAGAAGACGATGATGTCGTCTGCCGTGAGATCCTTCGCCAGGTTTCGTTCGTCCGACGCTTCCCGCCAATACCGGCTGGCTTCGCGCCGTCGCTTTCGAGCGAGCGAAAGCCCAGTCAGGTCCGTCAGCGTTATCATGACAGCCGCGTGATCGCCAAGCTGCTTCCGCAACTCGAGTGCCTTTTGCCACATCGCTCGCGCAAGCTGGAATTGTCCGATTTCATTGTAGAGTCCGCCGTAATTATCTAGGGCGGAAGCGTAATCGGTCACATCTTTTGATTCTGCTTTCAGGACGCGAATCGATTGATCAAATGCTCTCTGCGCATCGGCGAATTTACCCTCTTCTCTGTACGCAACTCCTAGTGTTAAGTAGGCGCGACCAAGTTCGATCGCGTTCGGCTGGCCCGAGCCGGTGATGATTCTGCCTAGGTTGATGGCAGCATCGAACTGTCCCTGCCCTTCCAACCTAATCGCCTTTTGCAAGAGTGTATGTGGATCCTCTTGCCCGAAAAGGCGTGAACCCAGGAACAGAAACGCCAGAAAAACTTCTCTGAACCTCTTCATTAATTCACCCTCTTCGGCCCACCGTAATGGTCAGTGCGGCTCCTAGCCAGAGTCTTGTCGCCGATTGCTGGAAAAATGGTGTCAGACGAGTCGAGGGCTTTCGTTGTCCGTTGCCTGATCGGCGCAGCACTCCATTTCATGCCGAGGAATCAGCGGCTCGTGGCAAACAAGAAGCCTTTTCGGCTGAACGGGGAGATCTTGCTAGTCAGAAATGCCTCCCGACCGAGGCAGAAATGGAGATTCCATGACAAGCTTATTCAAGTTCGCTTACGCACTGTTGGCGGCAACTCTGAGCCTGACGCCGAACCTGGCCTCGGCATTGGAAGCTCGCGGGCATTTCACGCTGACGCACGACGTGTTGTGGGGAAACGTGGATATTCCCAGGGGAGAAT
>JASHRE010000621.1 GCA_030037515.1 Candidatus Sulfotelmatobacter sp. | reverse complement strand
AATCCGGGTGCAAAGGCTCCCACTCCCGTGTCGCCATCCACTTGCAGATCGAGAATCTTTACCGCCAGGGTATCTCCGGGTTCAGCGCCTTCAACATAAAACGGCCCGGCCAGCGGATTGTCTCCCTTCGCCATGCTCAACGTGTCGCCGGGTTTCTTGAGCGCGTTGCCAAAACAGTCGAGCGTGTTGGTGTCAAGAATGTCTCCCGATTTCAGCCGTACCACCGGTTCTGCCGTCGCAAACAGATATTTCACGTTGTCGATGGTGGTCTGGTAATGAACAACGTTACTCTGCGCCAATGCGAACGGCGTGAGCGATGCGGCGAGAAATACGATTCCCGAAACGTGAGCACTCACAGACGCCTCCCTGAGCCGCGAACACCGGCTCAGTTCCCGACGGTGATTGTACAGGGACGCGCAGACCCTGGCCCGATCAAGCCGACGCCGGCGGCGCCGAACTGGCCGGCGGTGCCGGGGTTGACGATGCTGCCGCCTCCGGCGTGGTCTCGTTGACCAGATCTTTCAATTCCTTGCTGGGCTTGAAAAACGGAATCTTCTTGGCCGGCACTTCCACCCGCTCGCCGGTCTTGGGATTGCGCCCCACTCGGGGCCGGCGCTGCCGCGTGCGAAAGCTGCCAAAGCCGCGAATTTCAATCTTGTCGCCCGCGCGCAACGAGCGCACCACGCTGTCGAAGATGGTTTCCACGATCACTTCGCTGTCTTTGCGCGTCAGTTCCGCCAAACGCGAGACTTCGTCGATCAGATCAGCCTTGGTCATACACGCCCCCTGTCACTGGAACTGAACCGAAATTATGCCAAAGTTCGCACTTGGCGAACATCCGACGCCCTGCTCGCCACCCATAACCTTCTCAAATTTCAGGCTTTGGATGCAAGTTGGCGAGAAGATGCCTGGTTCCCGCCCGTCAGTATGGTTGTCATCCCGAGCAAGCCGACCTTGCGCGCGAACGATCTGGTGATCCGCCGCGGTGCGGCGCGGTTTTTGCGAGGCTAGCTCCGGCGCTTGGATCGCTTCAATTTTGAAAGGACACACCGGGTCGATCGCTACTTCCACAAATAATAGAAGCCGACGTGCTGCTCCAGCATCTTCTCGCGGCTGGGAAGATACTGCGAAACATCGCCGAGCAGAAGATCGAGCAGACTGCGGCGCTCTTTCTCCGGACGCACCAGGGTGGGCTCACCTTTGATCCCGACTGACTTCGCGGTATCGGATACGACCGCCTGAAAATCTCCGATGCCGTCGATCAGCTTCATCGGCAGCGCTTGCTGCCCGGTCCAGACTTTGCCGTTGGCAATCGATTTCACATCGTCGTATTTCAGCCCACGCCCATCGCTCACCGCCTTTATAAATTGTCCGAACATGTTATCGATCAACGACTGCATGTAAGCCTGCTCGGCGGGAGTGAGATCGCGTGCCGGATTGCCCGTATCTTTGAACTCGCCGGTTTTTAAGACGACATCTTTTAACTTCGCCCACTTCATCAGATCGCCGTAATTCACCCATTGCGCGATCACGCCAATCGATCCGACAATGCTGCCTTCGTCGGCATAAATTTTGTCGGAAGCCGAAGCCACATAATATGCGCCGCTAGCGCCCACGGTCTCGATCGAGACCACAATCTTTTTCTTTTTCTCGCTGCGGATGCGCTTCACCGCGCGATAAATCTCCTCTGACGCAGCCACGCCGCCGCCCGGAGAGTTCACGTGCAGAATGATCGCTTTGATCGAGGAATCGTCCCCGAATTTCTTTAACTGGTCGACAACCGGCTGCGGCGACAGAATGATCCCTTCCAGATCGACAACCCCGATGCGATCGCCGCCGCCAAAACTGCCAATTGCGGATGCCTCGCCCCCTCCCGCCTGCAGCGTCAGATAGACGAGGGTGAATACGGCGAGCACAAAGAGAAAAAACGCTCCTCCGCCAATCAAGATCCAAAGCAGCGTGCGCGAACGCGGTTCTGGCATGGGCCAAGTTTACATCAAGGGGAGCAGTGGGAGTCACCCGGTTGCACAGAGTGGGATTCACAAATGTTGCGGGAAACAGACGGGGGCGGGTGCCCCATGCCTGGTTGCTCTTGGAGATCTGGGAACTGCACCCGGCGGGAGGGCACGATTTCAGTCGTGGCTGGAAGAGCGCCGTGGAACAGCGGCAGTGGGGGCCGTCGAGCAGCCGCAGAGCAGAAGCTTTCGAAGAGCGGCCTTTTGCTTAGGGCCGCGTAAAGGAAGGACCCGAGACGGGGGCTCTAGCTCCTCAGATTTCGTCCTCCCCATCTACGGCGTGACGAGCGTTAACGCTCCACGCTCCACGCCAATTTCCGCCGGAGTCTGGCAGACAAATTCTCCATCGGCATAGATGTCAACAGGATGTTCGGTCTCGATTCGTACCCGGGCCACCTGCGAATATTCGACTTCCCGGATCCTCAGATGCCTGCCGCTGTAAACCGTCGGAAACAGGCAGAACAACTTGAAAGGGTCCACCGCGCCCACAATGCAGATATCGAGCAGGCCATCATCCATTTTTGCCTGCGGAGCGATTTTCATCCCGCCGCCATACAAAGGCGCGTTGGCAAATGCCGCCAGCAGCGTAGGGTGATCGCGGCGGAGGGTCCAGCCGCCGTCGGAAGCCGGTTGTGCCGAGTTCGCCTGATGCCCACGCGAAACTGCTTGGCCCGTCGTGAAAATTTTCATCCGGAACGGTGCGAATTGGAAAATCGTCGGAATGAGCGTCAGCGCGTATCCGCCACTCCCCCGCAGCCAGCGAGGAATTTTATTTGCGCGGCGCGCGACTTTCGCGTCGAGTCCAACGCTAGCCACGCATCCAAAATAACGGGGCGCGGGAGCCCGGCCCGCGTTGTCGAGGGAGACGACGAGACCCAAATCAATTTTGTGTATGTTTCCGCTGCCGCTCCGGAATTTCTTCCACGCCGCCAGCGAGTCACTGATTCTCCGGAATCGGAGCGCGCGGGCGAAATCGTTCCCGCTTCCTGCTGGCACAATCAGAACCGGTCGGCCGAGACGGACCAGCTGCCCCAAATGGCGATGAGCCGTTCCATCGCCGCCGAACAGCAAGATGACATCCGTGTCCTCGCGCGAGGCGGGCGGCCCGATGCTCCAATCAACGTTCTTCTCTATCTGAAATGGTTTCAGGTTTTCGGGGGAACATCCCAACCCGAGGATGGCCGCCGCTCGCATCTGCGCGCAAGAGGTTAGCACACGCAGGGGCAGCCGCGGGCGGCCGTCCTACGTGATCCTTTATGGTCACTCCGTCTCGATGACGGCTTCCTTGGTCTTTTTCCCAACCCGAATGGGCAGCCGGATGGTGGGCTCTCCCTGAGAAATGATGGGCAAGTGGGGCGACCGCCAGACTTCGCCGCGATCGCTGCCAGGCCTTAAAAGCTCAACCGAGGAAGCTTTGATCTTTCTTACGGCATCGGTGACCGAATCCGCGAGTCCGCAGATAACGAGAAGTCGGTCCAGGCGCACCCACACGATGTCGCGGCCGTCAGCTGGCGGAGCGTCATCCTCTTTCACATTTTCGTGGCGCACCCTTTGATATTGGACCGGAACCTCGTCGATGTCGTCGGGCAATTTGTCCCTCTGCAGCTCCCGTTCTCTCAGCTTGGCCCAATCCTCGGCCGCTTTCGCCGCCGCCTCCACCGAATGGAAATCCCTCACGATTCGCCGCGCCAGATCCTTCTTCGCCTGCATGGGATGCATCTCACGCTTGATCTTCTCGATCTCCGCGGTCTGCACATCCGTCAGCAATTCGTAATAGCGCCACATGCGGTCGTCGGAAATTGCCATCAGCTTGGCGTACATTTCGAGCGGAGGCTCCTGAATCCCGATCGCATTATCGAGCGATTTCGACATCTTTTCCGGCCCCGGACGCCAGCCTTCCAAAATCGGCGTGGTCAGCACCACTTGCGATTCCAGCCCGTAGGCCCGCTGCAATTCGCGCCCCACCAGCAAATTGAATTTCTGATCGGTCCCGCCAAGTTCCACATCGGCTTCGAGCGCAACCGAGTCATATCCCTGCACCAACGGATACAAAAGTTCGTGCACCGAGATCGGCTTCTCTTCCTGAAATCGCTTGTGAAAATCCTCGCGCTCCAAAAGTTGCGAAACCGTGTACTTCGCCGCCAGCTTCACCAAATCGTCCGAGCTCATCGGGCCGAACCATCGGCGATTGAAATCGATCACCGTTTTTTCCCGATCGAGAATCTTGAACACCTGCGCCTTGTACGTTTCCGCATTCTTATCAATCTGCTCTCGGCTTAGCGGAGGACGCGTCACCGAGCGCCCGCTGGGATCGCCGATCATTCCTGTAAAGTCGCCGATCAGAAAAATAGCCGTGTGCCCGAGATCCTGAAAATGTTTGAGCTTGCGCAGCACGACGGTGTGGCCAAGATGCAGATCGGGCGCGGTCGGATCCATGCCCAGTTTCACCCGCAAGGGTTTGCCCGTGGTCCGCGATTTCTCGAGCTTGGCGTGCAGATCCGCTTCGCGGATGATCTCCGCCGCGCCTTTTTTCAAGTATGTAAGTTGTTCGTCAACCGGAGCAAAGTTTGCCATGAGAAAAGACATTATAAGGAACGCAGGTCTCAGATGGCGCCGGCGAACTAGAATGTTGTGTCTCGATTCCTATTGAGAGACGCCGCGCATGAAGGCCCGGATTTGGAACGCTCAGATCAGAAAAGCAACGAACGCCGACATTCCGCAAATCCGCGAATTGATCGATGTGTCCGTGCGCGGATTGCAGGCGCAGGATTACTCGCCGGCGCAAATTGAGGGAGCCTTGCGGAGCGTGTACGGGGTGGACAGCCAGCTCATCGCCGATGGAACGTATTTGG
>JASHRE010000620.1 GCA_030037515.1 Candidatus Sulfotelmatobacter sp. | reverse complement strand
TGCCTAAATCTCTGTGCCATGTGTTGTTGCGCGTGTTGTTGTTGTGCGTGCGCTCTGGCGCAGGGAGGCTGCTGACCTAAGAATAATTTCTTAATCCAGCAATCATCACCCACCGCCAGAGGATCCTGGCGGTGGGTTTTTTATTGCCCGAGAATTTCGCGATGCAAACGGCACATCCAACCACGACGGACGAGACGGCTCCAAAGCAAGGGCCGGCCAAAGAAACCCGGGCCCAGCGCGCCGAGCGGCTGAAACGCGCGTTCAATCCCTGGGAGGGCTTGGAAGAAATTCGGCGTTTCGCCCGCCAAGGCTTCGCTTCGATTCCTCAGGAATGGATCAGCACGTATTTCCGCTGGTGGGGCGTCTACACGCAGGGCGACGGCGCCGGCGTAACCGGCGGCAGCAATGGCGAAGGGCGCGCCATCGAACGCTTCATGGTTCGCATACGGATCCCGAATGGGATCGTCAATTCCCGCCAGTTGCGCGCGATCGCGGACCTCACGCGCCGGCACGCCAACGGCACCGCCGATCTCACGGTCCGCCAGAACATTCAATTGCATTGGGTCACCATCGAATCGCTGCCCGAGGTTCTCGATGGCCTCTGGCAAGTAGGCCTTAATACAACGGGGGCTTGCGGCGACGTTGCCCGGAACGTGACCGGGTGCCCGCTCGCCGGAGTCGATGCCGAAGAAATACTCGACGCCTCGCCGTTGGTCAAGGAAGTTTCCGCTCTGCTCGCCGGAAACGCCGAGTTCTACAACCTCCCGCGGAAGTTCAAAATTTCCATCGCCGGATGCCGTTCTTGGTGCTCCTATCCTGAGATCAACGATATCGGCTTGACCGCTATTGAACGCACGATCAGCGGCAAGCGCGAGGTCGGCTTCTCGCTGCGCGTGGGCGGCGGTCTTTCGACCGAGCCTTATCTCGGCGCGCGGCTGAATGCATTCGTTCGCCAGGATCAAGTCGCGCCGGTGGCGAAGGGCATCGCCGAGCTGTTCCGCGATTGCGAAGTTCTGCGACAGCATCGCGAACGCGCGCGGCTGAAGTTTCTGTTCCTGCGCCAGGGGTGGACCGCGGAACATTTTCTTGCCGAACTCCACGACCGTATCGGATTCAAACTCGACCCGGCCGTCGAAGAACACCCACCCGATGACGTCTACCGCGATCACGTCGGTATCCATCCGCAAAAGCAGCCGGGAAAATCCTACGTCGGAGCCGTCGTATTGCGCGGACGCATCACGGCCGACCAGATGCAGGCGGCCGCCGATCTCGCCGAACGCTTTGCCGCTGGCAACTTGCGCATCACCACCATGCAGAATTTGCTGATCGCGAATGTGCCGAGCCTCGGTGCGTATTCGTTAGCCAACGAACTCGACGGGATCGGACTTCGCGTTCACGGCTCGAGCTTTGCGCGCGGCACTGTGGCCTGCAGCGGGACGGAATTTTGCAAGCTCGCCATCACAGAAACAAAAGCCTTCTCGCGCTGGCTGGTCGAGGAACTGGAACAGCGCCTGCCTGGCTTCGATCAGCACCTGAAGCTGCACGTCACCGGATGCCCCAACAGTTGTGGTCAGCACTGGATCGCCGATGTCGGAATTGAAGGCAAAAAAATCAAAGTCGACGGGGGCATGGTCGACGCCTATTACTTCTGCGTGGGTGGCGCGCTCGGCCTGCATCCGAGCACCGCGCGGCCGGTTGGGTATCGCTGCCCCGCCACGGGAGTTCCCGAAGCCGTCGAGCGCCTTCTGCGCCGCTATGTCGACGAACGGCGGCCGGGCGAGAATCTGCGCCGTTTCTTCGCACGCCACAGCGACACCCAAATCCGCGAATTTCTGGCGGGAGAAATCGTCGACGCGGTGGCGGCAGATCTGCCATCCCCACAATGCTTCGCTCAAATCGGAGGAATCGGTGACTAGCCTGTTTCCCATGTTCCTGAAACTGCAAGGCAAACGTTGCCTTGTTGTCGGCGCCGGAAAAGTCGGCGAAGCGAAAATTGTCGGCCTGCTGGAGACTGGCGCTCACATTCGAGTCGTCGCTCCGGTGGCGACTGCGACGGTTCGCGAGTGGGCGCATCAGGGAAGAATCGAACTGGAGCTGCGCGCGTTCTCGCCGGTAGATCTGGACGGAGCATTCCTCGTCGTCGTTGCGACTTCCTCTCGCGCCGTGAACGAACGCATCTACGAAGAAGCCCAGCGCCGGGGCGTGCTCTCGAACGTTGTCGATGTTCCCGAGCTTTGCGACTTTTTCTATCCCGCTGTGGTTCGCCGAGGCGATCTGCAGATCGCGGTTTCCACCGCAGGTCAGAGTCCTTCGCTCGCGCAGAAAATTCGCCAGCAACTCGAGCAACAGTTTGGCCCGGGCTACTCGGAGTGGGTCGCCGAGCTCGGCGAGACTCGCCGACTCATCCTCGCCAGCGATCTCGATCGCGAACGCAAACTCGACTTATTGCATTCGCTCGCCGCCAGGGAAGCGGCTCAAGCAGCCATTGCGGAAACTCATTCGGGCGAGCTCGCCGCAATCGGAGAAAACAAATGAAAGGGAAGGTCTACTTAGTTGGCGCTGGTCCGGGCGATCCCGAATTGCTGACGCTCAAGGCGCTGCGCCTGCTCGGCACGGCCGGAGCCGTGCTTTATGACGATCTGGTTACACCTGAAATTCTTCGGCTGGTTCCCTCTACTGCTCGACTCTACAACGTGGGCAAGCGCGCGGGAACGAGGAAAATCTCGCAGCAGGAAATCAATTTCCTGATGATCGCGCTGTCGGAATCAGGCGTGCAAGTTGTGCGTCTGAAAAGTGGAGATCCTCTCATTTTCGGCCGCGCCGGTGAGGAAATCGAGGCCCTGCGCCAAGCAGGCGTTCCTCACGAGATTGTTCCGGGCGTAACTTCGGCCTTCGCAGCAGCTGCCATCGCGGGAATTCCGCTCACGCATCGGCACAGCTCGTCAGCGCTCGTGTTTCTGACGGCGCAGCAAGCGGCGCATAGCGATCCCTCGGATTGGAACAAACTGGCAGCGAGCGGCGCCACTCTTGTCATCTACATGCCGGGAAGGAACTACGCCGAGCTCACTGCCCGATTGCTCGCTTGCGGTCTTACGGGCAATACGCCCTGTGCCATCGTCTCCCGCGGAACCACACCGCAGCAGCAAACTCACCGAACCACAATTTCCAATCTGTGCACGGCGCCGTTGCTGCCCTCGCCCGCGCTTCTGCTGGTCGGGGATGTGGTTCGCTTCGCTGGTGCCGATTTCTCTCCCGTTTTTGCAGTCGAAACATTCACCGGTCTCGACGCTTTTCGTTCCCCGGAAAGCGAGGGACCAACTGCGTGAACGCTACCGCCCTCAACAAAGGACTCATCCCTCCCCTCATGGAAGACCAAATTGATTCGGTGCAAGCTGTGGCGGAACACTGGACCCCGCAACGGACGCTCGCTTGGGCCTTCGAAAGGTTTGGAAATTCGGTCGAGATTTCGTCGGCGTTCGGCGCCGAGGGCATGGTGCTGATCGACATGGCATCGCGCATTCGCAAAGATTTTCGTCTGTTCACGATCGACACCGAATTCCTGTTTCCCGAGACTTACGCGCTGATGGACCGCATCGAGGACAAATACGGAGTCCAGATCGAGAAAGTCTATTCGGTTCTCTCGCCGGAGGAGCAAGAGCGATCGCACGGTGCGGCGCTTTGGAGCCGCGATCCGGATCTGTGCTGCAACTTGCGAAAAGTCGAGCCGCTGCGGCGCAAGCTGAAAGACTTGAGCGCATGGATTACCAGCATCCGGCGGGACCAGACCTCGGCGCGCTCGCTCGCCCGCCGCGTTGAATGGGATGGCAAGTTCAGGCTGGTGAAGATCAATCCGATTCTCGATTGGACGTCGAAGCAGGTCTGGCGCTACATCCACGATCATGAGGTTCCCTACAACGCGCTGCATGATCAGGATTACCCGAGCATCGGCTGTACGCATTGCACGCGCGCGGTCCAGCCGGGTGAAGATGCTCGCGCCGGGCGGTGGCCCGGCTTGGCCAAAAACGAGTGCGGTTTGCACATGATCGAACCGGCGCAGTCGTAAGAAGCGTCGCGCGGGAACGGCGGCCCTGGGCTGTCCGGCAAAACCCGACGAGGGTGCCCGGCACTTCTCGCCGCAGCTGCCAGAGGTGGGAATGCAAAAGCCCAGGGTCTGACGATTTCCCCCGCTCAGACGAGGCGGCGGGTGCGCCATTGCAGAGCCTCATCCCGCCTGGCAGAATGCCGTCGTGGTCCCGCCCCAATCGCGGGCGGGATCTCGTTGCGCCGGGAAAAAGATTGCGTGCAATCGACGAACCGATTCCCCAGCCTTGGACTCGTCTGCCAGAAACGATAGAATTCGGTCCGACGCTCCCTGGCTCGAGACGCGCACATTCAGATCGGCGACTGCGGCCAAGGCTCGGCTCGCGACGTCGGGCTGTCGACGAATGTCCTTTCCCACCAGGCACACCAGCGCCTTGTGATTTTCCCAGCGCACTTTTGCCGCCCGTCCGAGCTCGCCGGCGATTTTCGGCAAGGCGGCACTGGGCC
>JASHRE010000619.1 GCA_030037515.1 Candidatus Sulfotelmatobacter sp. | reverse complement strand
TCCTGGCACATCAGTCTGCGTCCGACCGCGGACGTCACTGATAGCTCCTGAGGACCTGGCGGGTGCGACCTGGCGTCCCCCGCGCTTCTTTTTGCACAATATGGGGTCGAATTGGTTGGGTCGACCAAAACGTGGCGGGGCACAATCGGCAGGCAGGTGCACTCCGGCAGCCGCGTATATTTTCGGGCCATTATCGTGCACGAGCCAGCACGAGCGTGACGTCGTCGGGCTGTTCTTTGTCGCCGATCCAGTCGTCGACGGCGTGGGTCACGATCTGGCTGATCTGGGTCAGTGGTTGTTGGCGATTGCGGCGGACGAGGTCGATGAGACGCTGCTCGCCGAATTCGCCGAAATCATTTTCCGGTTCCGTGACGCCGTCGCTGTAAGCCACCAGAACGTCTCCCGGCCGCATGTCGGTCGAGCCTTCGTCGTAGGACATATTGTCGAACAGCCCCACGACGGTGCCTCCGGCCTCGAGTTTCGCGATCGTCCCAGCTGCGGAAATCACGATCGGAGGCAGGTGGCCTCCGTTGCTGTACGTCATGCGGCGGAGACGCCCGTCATAGATACCGAGAAACAGCGTGGCGTATTTTTCCGGAGGAGTGCTCTCATACAGCTGATGATTGAGCAGACCCAGAAGAATGGAGGGAGAAATATCAATTCCTTCCGGCCACGTAGCCATCACGCGCCTGGATCCGGCGACTGCGCCCACGGCGATGGGCTCGCGAATCTGCGGCAGACTCTCGACGCTGTAGGCGCGCACCGCGGAATGGATGGTCGCCATCAGCAAGGCGGCGGAGATTCCCTTCCCGCTGATATCGCCGACCGCCAGAATCATTTTGTGCGAGCTGGCGGCCAGAAAATCGTAATAGTCTCCGCTGACGGTGCGCGCGGGCCGGCAGAATCCGTGCACTTCCAGGGACTCAATTTCGGAAATCTGCGACGGGAAAAGCTGCGATTGCACCTCTTGCGCGATGGCCAGTTCATTTTCCATCCGCTGCTTTTCTTTTTGCTCTTGAATGAGCTTTTCGATGGAAGCGGTCATGGAGTTGAACGAAATCGACAATTGCGCCAATTGATCTTTCGATTTCACTGGAATGCGATGGCTGAAGTCGCCGCGATCGACGTGCTGTGTCGCCTGATAGAGTTGGGCAACGGAGGCGGTCACGGTGCGCGTCATGCGCGTGCCGATGATGAGCGCGATCAATTCGACAATCGCCAGAAAGATGCCCAATCCGAGCAGGATGTAGGCCACGCCGAGCACAAATTCTCCCCACGTCGCGAACAGACGGTTGTACAGTGCGGCCACCCGAGTCGTCACCTGCACAAAGGCAGCTGTGCTTTCCGACTTGCCGGTTTTCCAATCAACCACAGAAAGGGGGGTTGGGAATGTGATCTCTCGATCAAATCTCCCCGCCGCGCTAGGAACGTTTCCCGCGGTGAAAACAGCCGCCAGGGTCTGCTGACTGGCCTGGCTGCCGGAACCGCGCCGGATCACGATCGTGTTTTGGTTTTTGTTTTCTCCGGGGAGAACGGGAACGCGAACGCCGGGCGGCGACTTCTCTTGCCGCCTCGCATCATAGGAGAAGCTGGGAGAGAACAGCGTCACTTCGCCCAGATTGGCGGCGATTTTGGAAATGAATTCCTTGTCGAACGGCTCGCTGGTGACGACCGTCAGCCGTGAAGGGCCCACCTGCGCGGAGGTGCCGACACGAAGCAGCAATTGCTGGTTGTCACGAACAATGTCTCGAAAATTGCCCTTCAGAAAACTCGGGTATTCGATGGCGGCGCCGCCAAATTCATCGCACAGCGGAAGCTTCTTTTCCCCGTACCAGGCACAGACGGTGCGCCGTTCCCAGGAGGAATCCCGCTGGCGCAATTCTGCGAGCGAAGCAGCCAATGGCTTTTCGCCGCGTTCCAGATGGGCCGCCAGTTCGCTGCTGATGGCCACATTGGCGGCTTCCATGCTGCGCAAACGAGACTGAATTTCCGACGTGACGACAAAAACGGCAAATTGTCCACCGAGCCCCCATAGCGTTACGACGGCCATCGTGACCAATAACACCGCGGGAATCACTCCGATGAAGACGTAGGTGACGATCAGCCGATTGCGCAGTCGCCACAGGATTCGGCGCTTGACCCAGACAAAGGCGAGGACGAAGAACAAGGCCGAAGCCGCGAGGAAAAGGAATTCGACCCAGCCGCTCAGATAGCTGCTCCAGGAAGCGGCAAAGAGTCCCAGCAACTTCTCCAGCGCAAACAGGCCGATGGCAAGGGCCGCCAGATAGCAAGCGAGCTTGGCGATTCGGCCCTGCGGCCACAGTCCAACGCGAATCAGGCGGCTGCGAATCTCTGGATACGACCGTTGCATGGCGAATGAGTCTTGCTGAGGTTAGGATTATACGGCGACGGTTGAGTTGCAGCCGCTGTGCTGGCGGCTTATATCTCAGGATACAGGTCGAAGAATGCTTCGAGGCTGGTTCGCAACTGCTTTTCGATTTCTTCCTTGCTGCCTTCGAGCACGTGCATGGTAACGCGAGCCTCCCGGCCATTTTTCAGCTTGACCGGGGCTTCGCCCACCTCGGTTATGTCGTCGGCCGGCAGCAGCCGCATTCCGTACACTAAGGTTAAGTTTGCCATGGAATGATTCTAAGTCCTTTTGACCGCGAGGGAAATCAACAACCGCCAGTTGGGCGTTGACATTTTCCCTGCTTTCGCCCTTTGCGGCTGTTCCTTGGCCCTGCGTTTTCGGCCTCAACACAGCGCTGGCGAAGAATCCGCGACTCATTCCTTGTGCGCAGGCTGGGGGGGCGAGTTCGCCTCCGGCTTCCAGGCGTTCGGATTGGCCGGGGCCTTTGGATTTACCCCGAAGTCCCAGACTTCCAGATTGATGGCGTGATTCGCCCCCATCTCGATGAGGACATATTCGCCGGGCGTCAATGGCTCACTAGGGGTAATTTTGAACCAGCCTCCGTGGATGCGGTCGATCGTGGTTTTGACGAAATGCTGATCCTGGCTGACTTTTCCCGTCGGGGAGAGCTTCAAATTTCCCATGATGCGCTTGCCATTTTTGATTTCTGTCTTGACGATGCGAAAACGATCGAAGGGCACGATCGCCTGCTCGGGCTGTTCTGGCTGTTCAGGTTGTTGTGGCTGAGTGGAGGATTTGGAAGATGTTTTTGCGTTCGGCTGTGTGAATTCGCCGGTACTGTCGTCGATATTGATGTATAGCGAGGGGACGTCGACGTGCGATTGCGTGGCCGCATGAGTGCCGTCGAGCTCGACTACTTGCTTAAGTCCGGCCAGAGGCGTGATCGCGTCGCGAAAAATGTTGCCTTTGGCTTTTTCATCCACATCGCCTTCGCTCTGGCGAAGTTCGAGCAATTGCGGCTGGCCTTCAAAGGTTTCCAGCAGAAAAACGCCGGAGGGTTCGGGCAGGCGCAGTCCGGGAGCGACCTCGGGCAGTTGTGTTTCCGCGATTTCGCGGTCGTGCTCGGCTTCCTTGTCGAGTTCGACCGCTTCCGGCGAGGATGCCGTGGCAGCTTGATCTTTCTCGAACTTTTCGGTGGCGGGCCAGTCAACCAGCGAGTTGGGAAGTTCCTCCCATTCCTCGCGTTCGGCGCTGTAGTAGCGGACTCG
>JASHRE010000618.1 GCA_030037515.1 Candidatus Sulfotelmatobacter sp. | reverse complement strand
TGTCAGGCTTCATAGGACACCCAGTGGGAACCATGGGAATCTCCGTCTGGATGGGCGCAGGCGCAATTGTCAGCGGAGTATTGCTGGTGGTTGCGGGTTTGATCCGCTATCGCAAGACACGGGTGCAGCTGGATGCCGGGACGTTTGAACCCGCCAGCTTTGTGGTTGATCTCGTGACGGCTCTGACCGTGTTGTTTGGAGTGGCTTTGGCCGCCTATTTGGTGTACATCGAGAAGAGTGTGCGTTAAGACCGCGTGAGCGGCGGTCAGACGTGGGCGAAATCGGACAAGAAAATGGCGAACGACGAGGAAAAAGAAGCGGCGGCACGAGCCAGTTTGCGATTCATCCAGCCGGGGCAGGTTATCGGATTGGGAAGCGGGTCGACTGCGGCGCGCTTCATCAAGCTCTTAGGAGAAGAGGTCAGGAAGGGACTGCGGATTCGGGGTATCCCGACTTCAGTTCGTTCGCGCGAACTGGCAGAGAGCTTGGGAATTCCGCTGACCACGCTCGATGAATGCCAGGAGATTGCAGTTACTGTAGATGGGGCCGATGAAGTCGATCCGCAATTGCGCCTCATCAAGGGCGGAGGCGGCGCGCTGCTGCGGGAGAAGATCGTAGCATCGGCGACGCGGCAGGAGATCATCGTCGCCGATGCTTCGAAGCAGGTCGCAACGTTGGGGAAATTTCCCCTGCCCGTGGAGGTCATTCGCTTTTCGCAAGCGCTGGTGGCGAAAAAAATCGCGGCGTTAGGGGCACACGTTGAATTGCGGACCTTGTCCGAGGGCAAGCCTTATGTCACCGACGAGAACAATCACATACTCGATTGCCACTTCGGCGCAATTCAAGATCCGGACAAACTCGCGCAGCAGTTGAGCGAAATGCCTGGAGTCGTCGAGCACGGATTGTTCATCGGAATGGCGAGCGTGGTGTTGGTGGCGCGGGGCAACGAAATCGTTGAGTTGCGGCGCTGAGCGGAAATAACGATGTCGGCAGGAGCACAAGCGCGAGGATGGCAAGGGCAATCGCGAAGGCGATCTCCGCGATTTCACCTCAACGCGCCGGTGGATGTCACCGTGCTGCGCTCGGGTATTCCTGAGGCCATGCCGGGTCGCTGCCTGAACCTGGGCGAGCGAGGGGTCGCGGGAGTCATCGCCGGAGAACTTGTTCCCGGAGAAATCGTGGGAGTGGAACTGCGCCTGCCGGCTTTGTCCGATTCGCTGCGCACGCGGGCGCGAGTTTGTTATCAGGACAAACTTCGCTGTGGCCTCGAGTTTCTTGGACTCTCGGCGCAACAGCGCGCGGCGATCGGCGAATGGGCCGAACGCACGAAGGCGAAAATCGAAGCCGAACAGGATGTGGCGGAGTCCGACGCGAAAGACCGGGCCGGAATAGAAAGCGAATGGACGAAACAATTGCCGGAAAAAGAACCGATGCGCCCGAGGCGTAAGCGCGGGGTTCGGCTTTGGGGGGTGCTGGTGCTGCTGATTTCCTTCGCCGGTGCTGCAGTTCTCTGGTGGCAATGGAACCGGGGATGGAAACAGCTGGAATCGGGCTTGAAAGGGGAACAAACATCGGCTCAGGCAGCGAGCGTGCAGGTTCCGGCCGAGGTAATGCAGAAGCTGCTCGTGCACCGAGTCGAACCAGTGTACCCGCCGGAGGCGAAAAAACAGGGACTCGAGGGCGTTATCGCGCTCGATGTGTTTGTCGGCCGCGACGGCACGGTGGTCAGCATGCATGCGCTGAATGGCCCCGACATTCTGGCTCGGGCCGCCATGGACGCGCTGCGCTGGTGGCACTTCGAGCCATACCGCGTGAACGGCGAACCTGCGGCAGTGGAGACCACGCTTGCCGTGGAGTTCAAGCGGTGACATGGTAATCCCAAGCTTCGTAATTGTTCACTTGCGCGGCTTGCGCAAGGCGTGGAGCACGACAATTCCGCTGATGCCGAAACAAGTCACAGCCCCCAGAGCGATACTTTGAAACGCGCGTGGGCTGAGGTGCAAAGTGTCGGAAAAGATGGCCGCGATCGCGCAAGTCAATCCGAGCACATTGAGCCAGAATGGGGCTCGGATTCGGCCGACATCCTGGCGCAGTCGCAGCTGCAACAGAAGAGCAGCAAGGCCGATGGCCGCGACTACTACTAAAGCCAGTGGACTGAAGAATGCGGCGCGGCTCGTGTAGATCACCACCAGGGCGAGGGCGAGCAACAGCAATCCGGCGGCGAAGATCGTCCAGCGGCGCGGACGAGCGCGTGTGTCCGAATTGGAAGTGGCGTCGGACAAGGGATTCCGTTGAAGTTATACAGACAGTGAAAGGGAGTTTCAACATGGCCGGGTGAGTAGCGTTGCCGATTCGGGCGAAGCCCGCTGCCCGGTTGTGCTGACGGGTCCAAGGACGAGGCAGCCGCGTTACCGCCGGCGAGGACGCTGGCGCTACCAGGGGGCGGTCGGTCGGGAAATACACGGCTGAGTTTTTTGGCCGGCGGGCGTTGCATTATTGAATTTAGAAAACTTGACTTGGTCAGATTTGTTCGAATTTTCGTAAAAGATTGAATTTAAGTGACTTAGACTTAAAAATATTTGGTGCGGTTTTGCCGGCGACGGATTGGAGAATGGAAGCCGTATCCATGTGGCGGAGGGTGAGCGAAATTCCGTGCCGGCGGCGAAATGCGCTGCCGAGCAATCCGCCTGCATGCGGTTGGAGCCGGCGATGAGCACAGCGAGTTCCCGGAAGCGGCGTCCCAGGGCGAATGCATGAAATGTGTGGCTCGAAACCGCACGAGCCAAGTAAACGGGATTGCGGGAACCGTGGGCTGATTCACAACCGGGCCAAAAATCGCCGCCCGAGATCGAAGACGTGTACTTCCACCCCCGGGGGCTGGAAAGAGCTTCCAATTGCACCGAGAAAAAGCCGCGGCGAAAATGCCTGCAGATCGCGAGGCCGTCGCGGCAGATCGGCGGGCCGGCTTTGCCCGTCCGTTTTTGATTACAATCAAGATCGTTTGGCATAGCAGAGGTTCGCTGAGGCGTAATCTTCTTTTTTCATGCGGGAAACGATCTTGGTCACCGGCGGGGCGGGGTTCATCGGCTCCAACTTCATTCTGCAAAGGATGGAGCAAGACTCGTGCGCCGTCGTCAATCTGGACAAGCTGACGTATGCCGGGAACCTGCGCAACCTGGAAACGGCGGCCAACAGTTCCCGATATGAATTCGTGCACGGCGATATCGGCGATGTCCGGCTGGTTCGGCAATTGCTCAGGAAGCATCGGCCGGGGGCTATCGTGCATTTTGCGGCGGAAAGTCATGTCGACCGCTCGATTCGTGGGCCTGCGGACTTCATCGCGACCAACATCAACGGAACATCTGCTCTGCTCGAACAGGCACGATCGTACTGGAGTGATCTCAACGAGAGCGAGCAAGCCCAATTTCGTTTTCTGCATGTTTCGACCGATGAAGTCTACGGTTCGCTTGGCCCCGACGATCCACCGTTCACCGAACGAACACCGTATGCTCCGAACAGCCCGTATGCGGCGTCGAAGGCGGCGTCCGATCACCTGGTGCGCGCCTATCATCACACCTACGGATTGCCGACTCTGACCACGAATTGCTCGAACAATTACGGACGCTTTCAGTTTCCCGAGAAGCTGATTCCGCTGATGATTCTGAACGCGAAGGCTGGAAAGCCACTGCCCGTCTACGGGGATGGCAAGAACGTACGTGATTGGCTCTACGTGGAAGATCATTGCGTGGCGATTGCCACCGTACTGCGTAAGGGAAGGCCCGGCGAGACTTACAACATCGGCGGATGGAACCAGAAGCCGAACCTCGAGATTGTCGAACTGATCTCGAACCTGGTGGATGAAATGGTGCCCGGCCGGGGTGGCTCACGAAGGGAATTGATTACCTTTGTGAAGGATCGTCCGGGACACGATCGCCGCTATGCGATGGACACGCGCAAGATCGAGCGCGAACTCGGCTGGCGGCCGAAGGAGACATTCGAGAGCGGCATTCGCAAAACGGTTCGCTGGTACCTGGAGCATGAAGATTGGGTGCGTGCAGTGACCAGCGGGAGTTACCGACAGTGGATTGAAACGCATTATTCGGTTTAAATCGAATCTCGTTTAGGTCGAATCAATTTCGAAAACTCATGGTGGAAAGCACACGCTACAAAGGGATCATTTTGGCAGGAGGGTCTGGCACTCGGCTCTATCCGGTGACGCAAGCCATGGGGAAAAGCCTGCTCCCGGTTTACAACAAGCCCATGATTTATTACCCGCTTTCGACGCTGATGCTGGCGGGCATTCGCGAGATCCTGATCATCTCCACGCCGGAGGACGTGCCCAGGTTTGAAGCCTTGTTGCGGGACGGCAGCCAGTACGGAATTCATTTGCAATATTGTGCCCAGCCCAAGCCGGAGGGGATCGCGCAGGCGTTTCTGCTGGGAGAGCAGTTCATTGCCGGGAGTCCGTGCGCTCTGGTGCTCGGCGACAATATTTTTTACGGACACGACCTGGCGAAAGATCTGCGCGAAGCGGCGCAGAAGGAGCTCGGGGCGCGGGTGTTCGCGTATCCGGTGTTCGATCCGGAGCGCTACGGAGTGGTCGAATTTGATGGCGGAGGCCGAGCGTTAAGCATCGAAGAAAAGCCCCGGTGTCCGAAGTCGCGCTACGCGGTGACTGGACTGTATTTTTATGACGCTCAGGTTGGAGACGTCGCCAAGTCACTCCGGCCCAGCGCACGGGGAGAACTTGAGATCACCGACGTGAACAAGGTGTATCTGAAAAAGGGTCAACTCGAAGTCGTGGTCATGGGGCGCGGCATGGCGTGGCTCGATACCGGAACCTACGAATCGCTGATGGATGCCGCGCTTTATATCCAGGCGATCGAGAAGCGGCAGGGGTTGATGGTCGCGTGTCCGGAGGAGATCGCGTACCGATCCGGTTACATCACGGCGGAACACGTTGAGCGCGTGGCAGCTGCGATGCAAAACAGCGGATACGGAGCTTACCTGATGCAGCTGCTAAGAGAACGGGTATTTTGATGAACGCAATTCCACTCACAGCAAAAGCGAAGGACGCCTTCCAGAAAATTCCGACTTCGCTGAGGGGAGTTTTCGTCCTTGAACCGCGTGTGTTCGGCGACGAGCGCGGATTTTTTCTGGAGAGCTTCAACGAGCGCGCGATGAGGGAACTCGGAATCGAAGAGCGGTTTGTGCAGGACAATCATTCCTGCTCTTCGCGCAATGTGCTGCGTGGGCTGCATTACCAGATCAAACACTCGCAAGGGAAGCTGGTGCGCGTTGTGGAAGGAGAGATCCTAGATGTGGCTGTGGATCTGAGGCGTGATTCGCCGACCTTTGCTCGTTGGGAAGCGGTGCGGCTTTCCGGGAGCAACAAGCGAATGCTGTGGATTCCGCGCGGATTCGCCCACGGCTTTCGCGTGATTTCAGAGAAGGCGCACGTGTTGTACAAGGCGACGGATTATTATGCTCCGCAACATGAGCGCACCCTGGCCTGGAACGATGCGGATCTGAAAATCGACTGGAGCCTGGATGGCGAGCCGATCGTTTCTGCGAAGGACGAGCGCGGAGTCCGTCTCGTAGATGCTGAGACATTCGAACAGGGATTCCTGAAAACATGCGAGTGATGATCTTCGGCGCCAGTGGACTTCTGGGGCAGGCGCTGATGCGCGAATGGAGCGGGGACGAAGTCGTCGGGCTTAGCTCGCGCGATGTCGACATTCGCGACAAGAACAGAGTTAGCGAGAAGGTGCAGAGCGTAAGCCCGGGATGGATTGTCCTCGCGGCCGCCTACACTGACGTCGATGGCTGCGAGAGCAATCAAGATCGGGCATTGGCGGTCAATCGAGATGGAGCCGTGAACGTGGCGGAGGCTGCGAAGGGCATCGGTGCAAAGCTGCTGTTTCTCAGCTCCGATTATGTTTTCAACGGAAGGAAAACTTCTCCCTACGAGATTGACGACGCGCGCAATCCTCTTGGCGTGTACGGACGATCGAAGTCCGAAGCCGAGGAGCGCTTGCAGCAACTTTTGCCGAATTGCTGCATCGCACGGACATCGTGGCTGTTCGGAACCGGCGGCAAGTGTTTTCCCGACACCATTCTGAAACTCGGCGCGACCCGTCCCAGGCTCGATGTTGTGATTGATCAGCACGGATGCCCGACTTACTCGGTCGATTTAGCAGGCGCGATTATTCGCTTGTGCCGCCAAGACGCCAGGGGAATCGTTCATGTCACCAACGCTGGAAGCTGCACATGGTTCGAGTTTGCGCAAGGGATCGTGCGAGAGGCTGGTTTGACGACACAAGTCCGACCCATTTCCACGCAGCAACTGCCGCGGCCAGCAAGGCGTCCCGCTTACTCGGTTCTGTCGCCCACAAGTCTGAACCGATTGGGCATCACCATGCCAGGCTGGCAAGACGCACTGGCACGATATCTGAAACAGAGAAAGAGTTGAACTCTGC
>JASHRE010000617.1 GCA_030037515.1 Candidatus Sulfotelmatobacter sp. | reverse complement strand
TGATTGGATACGCCGGGCTGCAGCAGCACCAACTGCTCAAAGTTGCGGTTGTTCAGGGCCAAGTCGCGAACCTGCTCTCCGGTAACGGTGCCGGATTGCTCGGCGGTCGTGGTCTGAATGGCAGTGTTTTCAGCCGTCACCTCGACGCGTTCCGAGACCGTTCCCGTGACCAGCCGCACATTGAGAGTATGTTTTTCGGCGACGTTGAGGACGACATCTTTCGCCACGAAGGTTTCGAATCCGCCGTTACTCACAGTGATGGTGTAGCGGCCGGCGGGAATGTTCGTGATATTGAAGCTTCCGGTGGTGCTCGTCATTACGGTACGGACGTCGGCGCCGGTATCCTGGCTGTGCACCAGGACAGTCGCGCCTGCCACGAGCGCGCCGCTGGGATCGGTGACGGTCCCGGTGAGAGTCGCGGCAAGTTCCTGGGCGAGAGCGACACCCGAAAAAACGAGACACAGGAGCGAGAAGAGAATGAGAAACAGTGACGCGCGGCCCCTGGCCAGATTCGCGTCCTTAGATTGCGAGTGATTCATAATCATAAGAGAGACCCTCCAAAAGACAGCTCACCGAAGTGTCGGATTCCTAACAGTGCAGACTGCTATAGTACAAACCGATTACGCTATATAGCATATGCATGACCGTGGTCAAGAAAAAATTGCAGAAATCCGTGGATTATTTGCATGGGCGGCAGGAAGTGAGCGGTCAGACATCCGCTTTGGCCGTCGGGGAAAGCTTATCTCGAAATGGGAAGATAAAGCCCTGAGATAAAGGGCTTCTGTTGAGATTCCAATTCGCACCCGAGGAAGGTGGGGCGATGGGATCTGTCAGCGCGGAGGAGATTGTCCCGGGCAGGGTTAGGCCAGAGCGAGGCTTTGGCCCCCCCAATCAATCGTTTGTGATTGCACGCACCTTTACAAGGAGGCAGTCTGTAAGCTATATAGCAAGGGGAAGCTTCCGCACGCGTCGCTACGAATGTCGACCAACGCCCAAACGCCCGCGTACAAACGGATTCAGAATGACATCCGCAAACAGATCGAGACTGCGCAATTGAAGCCGGGAGATTCAGTCGCGTCAGAACGCGAACTGGCGCGAATGCACGAAGTCAGTCTCATGACGGCGCGCCATGCGCTTGCCGGTTTGGAGCACGAAGGCGTAGTCGAGCGCAGGCGGGGAGCGGGCACGTTCGTGGCTGCGCCTCGAATCAACTTCAACAAGTTGATGAGCTATACCGAGCACATGTCGAGCCGCGGCTTGACTCCGCGGTCGCGAGTGCTGGTCGCCCGGATCGTTGATCAAGAGCCTGAGATCGCGGCCAGGCTCGGGCTGCCATCAAACAGCGGCTTGGTCAAGATCGAACGACTGCGATTGACGGGCGACGAACCATTTGCGGTCGAAACCTGTTACCTGCCGAGCAAAGACTTTTCTGAACTGGTGAAGGCTCCACTGGGAAGGAATTCTTTATTTGGCACCCTGGAGCAGAATTATGGGGTGCAGCTTGCGTACGCAGATGAGGAAGTCAGTGCTACAGCAGCGGAGTCGAAGATCGCCGATTTGCTAGGTATCCCACATGGTACTTCGGTGCTGCGAATTTGCCAGGTAATTTACTCAACCCAGGGCAAGCCGACAATTTACGCGGTCGGATTTTACCGCTCGGAGCGGCACACACTGTTCATTCGCCGCTTCCGGTAAGTTACTCATTGGCCGGAATGACAGGGAGAACCAGCGCGGAGGCGTGCTTGGAGTCGTGATAAATGCGGTTCGTCGCGGTTCGAAAATTCCTTCCGTGCTCAGGGCTCTCGGCGGTGTTCAAGTTGCGATCGAAATGAGGGAAGTTGCTGCTGGAGATTTCCACGCGTAGGCGATGGCCGGCCAGGAAAACGTTGCTGGTCGCGCCAATTTCGAACTGAACTCTGTAGACTTGTCCGGGCTGCAAGAGCTCGGGATGATCGGAAGACTCCCGATAACGCAATCGTTGAATATTGTCGGCCAGGTTCTGGGCGAAGCCGTTGGGCCAAACATCGACCAGTTTTGCCGTGATGTCCGCATCCGGTGCAGATGAGCTTATGTAGAGGTCGGCGACGACAGGGCCGGTCAACTCGAAATTCCGCTCGAAAGCGGCAGTCGTATAAAGCAGGACGTCGTCGCGTTTTTCCGTCTCGCGTTGATCAAAGGCGCCGGAAGGCTCCTGCATGTCTGAATCATGCACGCAGCATAGACCACCGCCGCGGGTGGGCACCGGATGGGCGGGATCATAGGTGAATGAGTCGGGACGCTCGCGACTGGGAACGCTTGCGTTCAGAGTGCCGTCGCCAGAATCGGAATTCGCGTGTCCGGCGCTGTGCAAGTAGTAACGCGTGTACACGGTGCGCGGCAGAGGCCAGTCGTCTTCCTCTCTCCACTGATTGGTCCCCATGACGAAGATCTTTACTGGCTTGTGACTCTGAATTGCGGGCGAGTTCTTGAGGATTGCGTCATACCAGGCAAGGATCTCCCGATTCCTGTCGAACCCAGCCTCTCGGCCGAAATCGAGGTCGCCGGCTTTGCCGTTCATCGGGCCGTCATGAATCCAGGGGCCGATAGTCAGTTCCTGATGATCTCTTGCCCACTGGGTGGGAGCGTGGGCCTTCATGCCGACGTAGTTGCGCAGCGTGCCGCGCAAGAAGACGTCGTACCAGCCTGCAACGTGGTGCGCCGCAATCGGCATTTCAGAATAATGTTCTTCGATCGACCATCGCTTCCAGTAGAGATCGTAAGCGGGATGAGCGAGCCAGTCGAGGTAGTAGGAAGCCAGCTTCTTCTGTGGGCTGCTGAGCTGTAGCACGGGGAACGCGGATTCGGGCAGGAGTTTCGTCCATTCGGCGATCGGGCTATCTCGGACCGCGGCTCGCTGCAAGGTATCTAAGGCGAGGATCGAGGTCCAGGACTGATCGAACCATAATTCGAGGGCGCCGCCCTGATAGATCCAGCCATCGTGATAATCAGACGCGGTGAGGGACGGTTGTACGGCGATTAGGTGCGGAGGATGGGCAATCGCTGCGAGCCACTGCGTCGCTCCCACATAGGACTCGCCGAACATGGCCACTTTGCCGTTGGAGCCGGGCAGCGCGGCAGCCCATTCCACGGTGTCGTAGCCGTCGTTGGATTCGTTCTTGAATGGATACCACTCTCCCCCGGAGGCATAGCGACCGCGCACATCCTGAGTGACACAGATGTAGTCGTGTTGGGCCGCAAACCGGCAAGTGTCCTCTTCGCTGGCGCGGTCGTAGGGGGTGCGAACCAGAAGGACAGGAAATTTGCCCTCCGCGGCCGGGCGAAAGACGTTGGCGATGAGTGCAACGCCATCGCGCATGATCACGCGCACGCCGGTCTCAACGTGAATTGCTGGGGTTGTGGACTGAGCGGTACAGATGCCGAGCAGAACTGCCAGGGCAAGCAGTTTGAGTTTTGGCATTCATTCATCCTTGAACGCGGTCACGATTCGGAGATGTATGTTACCGCGCTGCGGTCGCCAAACGCCAAACTGCTACATAGTGCTATGAGAGAAGATTTTTGGATGCCATTGCCAATTGCGCTATATAGAACTATACTCCGCTCGTTTGTACTTACCCCAGCCTTGGAGGAGTTTCCCATGCCCAACTCTGGTTCCCCGCCCCCCTGCCGAGCCATCGTACTCGGCGTCATCACTTTGGTTGCATTGGTGGTTCCGTCCTTAGCTCAAGACAAAATTCTTGGAGGTTATTTCGAAGAGTGGAGTATTTATTACGCCGGCTACAACATTGCCAACCTGCAGCAGAATGGTGTTGCCGACAAGCTGACACACCTCATTTACGCCTTTGCCGATGTAACGAGTAATCCGCCGGCATGCGCCTTTGCAGACACGTGGGCGGATTATCAGTCGCCGTACTTGCCAAGCGTAAGTGGCACACCATACCCGGGACCGCTATATGGAAATTTCGCAGCGATCCAACAATTGAAGCAGCTTCATCCCAAACTCAAAGTGCTGATCTCGATTGGCGGGGCTTCAGCGACGAACACCGCGGCGTTCGCGAGCGCAGCCAGCACACAAGCCGGTCGCGTGGCACTGGCGTCGTCGTGCATCGATTTATTTATCAACGGCAATATCGCTCCGGGAATTACTGCACCCGGGTTGTTCGACGGTTTCAACATCGACTGGGAATTTCCCACCGCGAGCGATACGCAGAACTTCACCGCACTGCTGGCCGAGTTCCGCAGCCAGCTGAACGCGCTCAGCAAAGTCACCGGCAAGCGGTACGTGATGTCGTTTGAGGGACCTGCCGGCTCGCAGAATTACGTCAACATTAATCTGCCCAAGGCTGCCGAGCAGGTTGATTTCATCACCATCGACGGCTACGACTACGCGGGTTCGTGGGACACACAAACGAACGATGCATCGCCGCTGTTCGATGATAAGCAGGATCCGAATTACGGTCAGGATCTGGACATCAATGACACGGTGGATGCGTATCTGAAAGCGGGCGTGCCTCCGCACAAGTACACGATGGGCGTGCCGCTGTATGGCGCAGGCTGGACAGGCGTGCCCAACGTTAACCACGGGCTCTATCAGAATTCGACCGGGCCTTCGCCGGTGCCGTTGGCGAATGGAACGGGACTGTGCACGGATCTGAGTGGCAATACTCCGGGTTGCGACGTGTTGCTGACGCCAGGGCTTGCAACTTACGGAACTCTGGTAAATCTCGCGTCTAATGGGTACAGCAACTACTTCGATCCGAAGAGAATCGCGGTGTCGCTGTACGATCCGACCGGCGAGACGTTCTACACCTACGATGATCCAGAGACTGCATTTCTGAAGATGCTCTACATCGACCTGAAAGTTCCCGGCGGGCTGCGCGGAGCTTATGTCTGGGCGCTGAAAGATGATGATCCGAATGGGACGATGGTTAAAACCATGGCCGCTGGATTAGGCAGATAACGAACTCACTCCAGCGCGCGTTTTGATTAGTTAGGCCTGCGGCAGGCTCAGATTTCATTTCAGCCTGCCGTTTTTTGTGGTGGAGGGCCTCGGACAGGCACACGGACTTCGCGAACTCGTAGTTCTCCTTCTGCTGAGCCGTGAACCCTGTCTTCGGGCCGCCGACCTTCTGCAGCCGGGTCAATTCCTTGGCAAGGTCCGATCCTGGACGGCGGGACGCGCACTGCTCCATGATGAAGCGCTCATTGTCGGCTTCCGTGACTCCGGTCTCGCCGGGACGCTGTCTCCGCGTGGACGTAAATTTGGCCCTGAAGAACGAGCTTGGCTGGCGGAAGACCTGCTTGGGGTCCAGGCCGAGGTTCCTCAAGGCTAGGTCGGTCATACTCGGGCTTGACCGCCGCTCGAACTGCTTCCTGTGCTCCGTCGCGAGCCAGAGACAATAGAGCGGACCTGATGAGGGATCGCAGGGGCGGGGATTTGACTGACGTCCTTCCGGCGCCAATTTCCTTCGTAAACTGGCCTGTTGCTTATCTCTACTAGGACAAATCGAGGCCGACATAACTTGCGTCAAATAGCGTTAGGGAAACCGCTGCCGGCTCGGCTACCGTTTTGAACTTTACTTCTCCCGAAAATACAGCTGAATTTTCGAAGGCTAATAGCTACGCCCTGCAGAATCAACGGCGTTTACCCTCGCCGCCAGTTTGATTGCACAGGACTTAGAGCAGATTTTCTTGCGGCTACCGCACGCGGCTACAGCTATATGCGGGAAATCCAGCTCATGTCGGTATTAGCCACCGGGGGCTATACCGATGAAAGTCGCCATCTACATCCGCGAAAGCCGCACCCGTCAATACAAACCCGCATCGCCCCGAGCGATGTATCCAGCCAACGTCACCTTCTGCCTGCGCTGCACGCTCGAGGCAAGCGCCGTTGGGAGCAGCTATCCGTCAGCACATATAAGGAAGCTCAGGCCGCCTCACTCAAGCGTCTGTCCGATCTGATCACCGAGTCCTGTCAAGAGAACTCGCTGGCCGAGAAGATCAGCAAGAACCTCGACCTCCCCGCGCTGAGTCCCCGTCCGCAGCCGAAGCCCATCGCCAAGACCGGTGAGCTGATGCTGGATGCGGCGATGGACAAATACCTC
>JASHRE010000616.1 GCA_030037515.1 Candidatus Sulfotelmatobacter sp. | reverse complement strand
ATTCCTTCAAAGAGAGTACTCAAAAGCCACGGGAGTTAAGCCACTGACGGTCGCCGAGTTGAGTAGTGAGATCGGATGCGAATCATTGAAGGAGCTTAAAGTTGCCGGCTCGACTGCGCCACTGAAACTGAAGTGACTATGGCGCGCTACTACGACTCCCGCACCGGAACCTTCTGCTCCGCCGACCCGCTGGCCGGCGACCCCGATGATCCGCAGTCGTGGAACCGGTATCCCTACGGCAGAAATGATCCCATCGATATCACCGATCCAAGTGGAAAAAGCTGGTGGTCCGATTTGCTCATCGGCATCGGAGTAGGCGTAACTGTGGCGCTGCTGCCAGAAATTGCGCCAGCGTGGTTCGGCGCTGGGTCTGCGGGCGCCACTGTCGGAACCACGCAAGGGTTGATGTTCTCAGACACCGGAGCATTCCTCGGGGCGACTCAGGGCGCCGTGTATACCTGGGGTTCCTCGACCTTATCCACTGCACTGGTTGGCGGAAGTCTTGGCGCGATAGGTACAGAAGCCCTCAACCCACCGCAGATGCCGACGTCTATGCCGACGCCGCCGACACCGCAAACGCCGAAGATGAAGGACTGCCCGCCGACGAACGCGCATGGCGTGCAAAATAACCTTCCCACTCGTGCCCCGAACCAGGCAGGAGCGTACGGAGTACCCGAGACACCTGGCACGGCTGCCATTGACCGCTCACAATGGCTGCCGCCCGGATCGTCCAACTGGACGTCTGCACAAGCGAATGCCTACATCAACCAGTACAGAAGTCAAATCTCAGGGTATGTCCCGAACGGCAGCGGTGGATATACGCAAGTGTTTAACGGAGTGAGCGACAATATGGGGCCGGCTTCTGGTGTGGCGAATCTGATAACCAAATATCCGAGCCGTGTCTTGTTTGAGCTTCCGGGTGGGAAGGACCTCGGCAACGTGAATAATATGCGGTTTCGGGTACCGTCAAAGATGCCTTGTCCGCATCCATGACTCGACCGAGGACTAACTCGCGGAGGCATCGCTATGGACACTGAAACTGTGCGCCGAGTAGGAAGGCTTGAGCTGTCAAATCGATTGTTAGTCCTTCTGTTGCTGATCGTCGTGGGAATCGCCGCGATAGGCCGTGTCGATGCACAGGGGCGCCAGAACCCGGTTGGCTTTGCGTGCCACTCGCGCTATTTTGCCGTGATGTCTTATCCGGAGCATCCCGACGTTGTTTCCCCCGATGGCAGATCGGAGATCTACTTGACGAAAGACTTCTCGTTTCGGGTCATGTCTGGCGGAAAAGAAATCGCGAAGTTGTCCTACGGAGACATGTCATGTTGCCTCGAAGTCGGTTGGTCGCCCGATTCGAGCCAGTTCTTCATTATGTACAGCGATGGCGGCGCCATGGGTGGCTTCCACACCCACATCTTCCGGATCTCCGGCGGCCGCATATCCGAAAGCCCTGTGACGCGCGTCGTGGCCGATCGATTCCGGTCCCTCCACTACTCCACCACCCCCGGTATCAACCTCTACTTCCTAGACTGGACGCCCGACTCTCGGAATGTGTTTCTCGTAGCCGAAGTGCCTCCCGAAAGCTACTATGGGAAGAACATGGGCTTCTACACGGGCTTCTTGGCCGACGCTTCATCGGGCGAGATTTTGCGCCGCTTTGACGAGAAAGAGACGGCCGCAATTGAGAAGAATTGCCGAGCCACGGGCTCCATATCAGTGCCGAAGGCGGATGCCCCAGGGTCTCGGTGATGAACCTTGAGTTCTTCCACGATGAACTGGCGCGCTACTACGACTCCCGCACCGGAACCTTCTGCTCCGCCGACCCACTGGCCGGCTCGCCGGATGATCCACAGTCGTGGAACCGGTATGCCTATGGCAGGAACGATCCGATTGATATTACCGATCCGAGCGGCAAGTCGTGGTGGTCGAGTTTGCTGATCGATATCGGAGTTGCAGTTGCAGCTTATTTTGCGCCGGAAGCCATACCGGCCCTCGCGGGTGCGGGAGGTGGTGCCACTGCGGGTACCGCAACGATGACTATTCTTGAGACGGGACAGTCCAGTACAGCGTACTACCTATGGGGTGCCGAAAGCGCCGCGATCGGCGGTGGTACGGCCGCGATAACGCAGCAGGCAATGAAGGGTCCTCAAGCGCCCCAGCAGCCGCCGACGCCGCAGGCGAGGTTCATTCACTGCAATAACCAGTACGGAACACCGAACTCCCAAGGGAATCTCACTTACCAGGGCTACCAGTATGCAGCACAAGCCGCTCAGAATGCGCATATTCCCCTGAGCAACGAGCTTTCTTTGTGGGACAACGAAAACGCTCTTAAGTTAACCACGTCGGTTCCGGTAGGTCCGTCTGGCGAAATCGGGCCAATGCAGCTGACTCCTCCCGCATACAATACGCTCTCGCAATTAGGACAACTCCCATCCGGTTGGAATAATCCTGCGAATCCCGAGGCGAATCTGTTGGCGGGGGCAAGGATGTTCGCGCATATCCTGAAAAGCCAATCACTTTCGAATGCCGCTGCTGTCTACAACGGCGGTACTGGTGGCATGAACAGCAGCGCGGCTCGAAATTATCAAAAGAATTTCAATTCGAAGAATGCTCAATTTCAAAAGATGGTCAACTGCATGCACTGAGGCGCTTATGACACTGAAAATGCAATCGGTTTGGATAGCGGCGTGCGTCATTGGCGGGATAGCGTGTTTTGCAGCAGATGGCGTGGGGCAGCCCAAGAAACTAAATGCACCGGGCTATTACATAGCGGTCGATGCGACACGGGAGTACGAAGGAGTAATTCGCGTGCGCGGTGCATCGAATCTGCCGGTTGGCTCGAAAATCGGCGTTGAGGTGGAGGAGTTGGTCCCAGAGGACGGCCGCAAACCGCTCAGCACACTGACCTGCGCAGCGGTCGATCAGAAGGGGCTGTTTCGGGCTGAACTACAGGTCGCAAAGGACGTATATCAAAAGAAGGGTTTAATAGTTGACGCGATCTTCTTGACAAACCAGTGCACCCAGGACCCGGAAGTCATTCGAGTTGTAGGGCATCACGGGGAGTTGCTCGGTAACGACGGTCGTCCAGTAACGATGGAGGAAGTGGAACAAGGCGAGACTCCCGGAATGAGAGAGAATCCGCAGCTCTTCCAAATGTCGGGTTGGTACTTCGGAATAGGTGCCATTGCGCGTCTTGATTGAACGTTGCTACTTCTCGTGCGGTGCGACGGCCCTCCAATGGCGTGTGGTTCCGTGCCCGTATCAGCATCCCGAAGAGCGCGCTGCCTACGGCATCGGATTTACGCTGCGACACGTCATCCCCAACGGGGTACTG
>JASHRE010000615.1 GCA_030037515.1 Candidatus Sulfotelmatobacter sp. | reverse complement strand
ATGGTGTCTGCAGGGGGGAGGCGTGTCGGCTAGCCGAAGTCGCGATAGCGATTTTCTTCAGAAAATCCCAGAGCGAGGACGTGTAAGTAACTTCCTGTCCAGCGCTTGGATTATGTTCTTCATAGCGGGAATTCTAAATGGTTTTCAAACGTGCCTAATTCGACGCACATTTCCAAACAAACGAGTCCACTCATGCTGCATTGGAACGCCCGAGCCGCTCGAAGAGGTCACGAATGGCATTGCGCTGGGGTTCGCGTTCCGACAAACGGCTCTCAAGAACTCGCTTCAAGAACGTGCGCGATGCGCCCCGCACGACCCGCGTAAATTGGAGGATCACGCTTCTCCCACTCGGTTCTTCGATGCCCTTTCCTCCCGAATCGACTATTCCTGGACCAGACAGGAGACTCCCATCGCTGTTTTCTTCCTCTATGCCGGGCTCGAAAGCATACGGTGTGAGCTCACCTTCATCATGTAGCAGCCGGCAAGCCAAACGCAGCGCCTCGACTTCTCGGTGGACGCGCTCAACTGCAGTCTCTTTCTCCTTCAACAACTCGTAGATGTTTCGCACGTTTCCTCCATATCAGGGCGGCGGACCGCTCATCGGGAATGGGGGAGTTCGCAGAAACCGCAGATGCGGGTCCGTTCTGATTTCTGGTTTTGGGCTGATGCGTACGGAACGAAAGTTTTCGGGCTGCCTTCGGCGGACATCGTTCGACCTCCGCTTTGGTGTTCTCTAAGACTCGGCAAGGGCCCGAGAACGGTTAAGTTAGCAACGGAGGAGCGCCGTGGGAATCGGGTTAATGCCGTAGACTCTGGGCAGGTTACCGCCCTTTCATGATCCGTTGTGAGCCCCGGATCATGAGGAACTTAGCTTGCTATAGCTAGGAGGTAGGAGCGGGGCGGCAACAATCCGTTCGAAGCCGTCGGAGCATGTACCATACTCGCAAGAGCAGGCGTAAGCACAAGTTATCCGAGGGCCAGCGATTGGGTCGACCAGCCAGATTTTCACCCTGTTTCCAGTCAATTAAGCTGCGTCGGCGGGGAATCCGAGGGGAATTATATGCGAATAATTACCATTCCGATTCGTTCATTTTTGCGATTGTACTATGCTCCCATCGATGAATTTTACGTTAATGGCCTCAAGCCCTTTTTCAGCCTCGACGCGAAGCAGAGACTCAAAATATTGCGGGAATGTTTTGCCGGCACCGCGGTCTTTGCGGGACTTGTCGTCACCAGATTTGTTCTGAGAATTCGTTCCCAACGCGAGTATCTTGCTCAGACCGTCGGCTGAGGTCGCGAACTCGGCCGCGCCCTCCGTGCCAGAAGTTGTGATACCAGCTAACACGATTATGCGATGGCCAGGCACCGGACCGGGAAGCACGTCAAACAATGCATAGTCCGCGCGTATGACTTGCGATTGCGGGTCACGCTCGATGCCGTAGGAAATCTGGGAAGGCGTGGCCTTGTGGTCGACAATGCGACCACGCCAGAGAACGGGAGGCCGCGTAGGCTGTTCGAAACTGAAGCGCTGCGGCAAATGCATTTCCGCCAGGACCTGATCGTCAAAGGGCGACCCCAGAAAAATGACATCGTGGTTCTTCAAATCGTCCACGGTGATCAAACCGCTGCGTTTTGGTTGGACCTTCGCGCCCAGCTTCGTCAGCAAATTCGCGAGCCTGTAAGTTGCGAGTACTTCGCCTGTACCGGTGAAGCTTTCTTCGTAGTAAAGATCACCGGCTCGGGCGATCAAAGCTGGATTAGCAGCCTCAGCGAGTGCTTCATCTTTCGCAACGAAAGCCCCGCGATCAGCGATGGCAGCGCTGTTGCGAAGTCTCAATAAATCGGCACTCCCGGTTTCGAGAAAAACCCCGTTGGTATAGGCCAGGATGATATCGTCACCACCGAGAAATTGATCCCAGAATGCCGCTATCGGCTCCGGAATACTCGCTTCCTTCGCAACTGGAGATGATTGAAACCGAATCCAGCGATGTCCGATGAAGGCGCCAGTCACGAATGCGATAACGGCCAATAGGGCACCAGCCAGAATCACCCGCGATGGGCTCTGAAACCATGAAACTGCTCTGTCTGGAACGGCTGGTTCTTGCGGACCTGCGTCAGTATGCGTCTGCGAGTCTTGTCTCAAGGAAAATGTCGGAACATAGCGTCCCTTCGGAACGTCAACGATCACCCGCTCCGACTTGCCCTCGTTTTCATAGTATTCCTTGAGTTTGGTTCGCAGCCGGTAGGCCTGGGTTCGCACTATCGTATCGGAAGCGGGATCAAACTTTGTGGGGCGGCCAAAGACCTGTGTGGCGATGACGTACTCGCTCAACTCCTCCTGCCGGCCTTTGGACGATTGAGCTGTAATGAATTGCAGGAACTTCTGCAGGAGAGGCGCACTTCGGAAGGACCGCGACGAAAGGATGTGGCTGATTTGCTGCGCTCGTTCCTCGTCGCTGGGCCGACCGTCGTTGTTCTCGACCGGGGACGCCGCCCCAGTCATCAGGTTTACTTTCTCCACATCCTGATCAGCAACAGGAGGCGGCAACTCCTCACCAAAAGGACGATTCGCCCGTCCGCTTCGGCGATCTTCGTCGCTGAGACGTGGTCCTGGCATGTGATGATCGCCCCGTCGCGCCCGGATTATAGCAAGAAACCAGTTCAGATAAAGTTGGAAAGCGGAGAGGGGAGCTGTCAGTCCCTAGTGGACACCACCCCTTCCAGTCAACGCTCAGAATTCTCTAAGACCTTCCGTCTCAAATGTTTGATCGCTGTTCGTAACCGATACTTAACGGTTACGTGTCCGTGGCCTAACTTGTCGACATGCAGAGCCCAGCTCATATTGGCAGAGGAAAGGTGAACTTGGCGATGCAAGGTGAGCCTTCACCCAAAGAGCGGTCGTCAAACAGAGCCATCGCCATAAGGAGAATTGAAACATGGACACGAAATTTTTCCACGACGCAATGAAGGAGTTTGGGCACGCACGGGTCAGCGAAATGACCCGGGAGCAACTCAGCCTGGTGCTTCGGCGCGCGCAAGAACTTAAAGACGCAGCGCGAGCTCAAAGTGCCTATGAACTATAATACTCCTCCGTCTGTTCACGCGGCGGAGGGCGAATCGAGGTCAGCAATGATTTCCGGATCGCAAGACCTCTCGGGGTGCGGAAGACAACCCGGATTGTTCTAACACTCAGGCACGGCGGCTTTGAGCCTAATCACGATTGGCCAATGGGGCGCAGTCTCCGAGTCGCTGACCACACAGCCAGAATCATCCCTTACTTGGCGGCA
>JASHRE010000614.1 GCA_030037515.1 Candidatus Sulfotelmatobacter sp. | reverse complement strand
ATGCATGAGCACGAGACTGCCATCACCTTGTACCAGCCAAATGTTGACACCCGCGCACTCCAGCATTTCGCGCGTTTTGTTTCCGATGATCGGAAGCAGTTGATCCATCTCGAGCGTCGAGCTGAAGACCTTCTCAATGTCGTAAAACTGCGTGACACGCGTGATGGAACTGAGCGAATTGTTGCGCTCGGATTCGTAGGCCTGGGAGGAGAGCAAAGCCTGGCCGGCGATTTCGGATAAGGTTCCCAGATCGTCCACAAGCCTGCGCTCGGGAATGCTTTCACAGCTGATAATTTCTATCGCGGCGACGAGCGCGCCATTGGCTGTCAGGGGCACGCAGCTGATGCACCTGACGGTGCGGCGGATATTGAGGTGAGAATATGCTTCGCGGACCAGGGTCCTCCCTTCGAACATCAGCGGAGCGCGACCTTCAAAAAGTGACCCCAAAGTCCCCGAATCGGCTTCAATTCTGCGGTCCGGCTCGGCGGCATCTCCCAGGGCGGCACGGGCTGACCAGAAGGGACCATTTTCATCCTCCGACAAAACGTAAACGATTACCGTCGTCCCCAGAAAAAGCTCGCCCGCCATTTGCGCGATGACGCGAGCCCGAGGCGCAGTTTCATTCACCTCCAGCAATCTCGAGGCGAAACCGGTGATGTCGAGGTCTAAATTCGAACCCGGAGATCTCATGTTTCGTTGACGAAAAAGCTCCACCGAGACCCAGGAGGAGGAACAGCGGCAAACTTGCAAAAACTCGAAGCTTCTTCTAATTTGAGCGGGCACTCTAACAAAGGCGGGGGTGAGAGTCAATTGCCCGCTTGTGGCAGTGGCAAATCCGGAGGGAAGGTGAACAGCGTTGGACATCGAAATCCGCAATCGGGGACAAGTAAAGCTGCTGAAGTTAACCGGAAGACTAACGCTCGGGGACGCCGTTGACCGTCTGCGGGCTACCTTCGACGATCTGTCGGGCACCGGGGCGAATTACTACGTCGTCGACCTTGCGGATATAGCCATGTTGGATTCGAGCGGGATCGGTCTGCTGGTTCAATGCCTAACCAATTTGAAGCACCATGGAGGGTCATTGAAGCTGCTAAATCCCTCGCCTTTTGCCGCGAAAACTCTGAAGATGATCGGACTATTGAAACTGTTTGAAGTGTTCGATGATCAAGAAGCGGCGCTTGCCTCCTTCAACCAGTGAGGCCTTTCCGACATCAGTCCTCCAAGATGCGGTTTGCCCGTCATCGGTTTCAAACCGAGCGGCGGATATTTGCGGACACGGGAGAGTCAGGTTATTGCAGGCTTGCGTATTCGGCTTTGGCTTGTTTCAGGATGGGGATGTCGGGGTCGGCGTCTTGCCAAAGGTTAAAGAAGTCCCTATAGGCGGCCAGGGCGCGGACGCGGGCGGCGTCGGCATCGGCACCCCGCGAAGTTCTCGCTTGCAGCGCGTTGGCACGCGCTGAGCCCAGATGTGCCAAGGCGCCCGTCCAGCAATTCCACACGATGCCCCTGTGGTCGAGAATCTTCTCGAACTCGGCCGCGGCTTCGCTACCCCGTCCCGCAAGCAGGTAAGCATGACCTCGGACATAGGCGGGATAAAGGCATGATCCTGCCGCATTGGCGCCAAAGGCAACCGCCCCGAATTCCAGCGGCGCAACCGCCGGTTCAAGAGCTTTCAAGGCGGACGCCAGATTTTTGTGATCCAGCTCTATTTGGGCGCGGACTGACGGAATCCACAGAGATTGCGTTTGCGTATCGAGTGAAAAGTGTTGCATCAAGTCCTGGATCAACGCCTCCGCTTTTGCTCCAGCGCCCGCGGTGGCCAGGGCCAGAGCCGCTTCGACTTGAACGCCCTGACTCGCGGGAGAAATTCTCAAAGCCTCGATAGCCAGCCGGCGTGCTTCCGCAGCGTTGCCGAAAGCGGCGTCGCGCTCAGCTGCCCGAGCTTCCCATATGGCGCCGGTTTCCTTTCTGTCGGAGTGGAAGGCGGAATTCTCAGCTTGATCGGTCAATTCCCGCGCCTTACGCAGATGTCCGGAGAAGGCCTGCGTGTCGGACTCCAGCTCCAGCCCGAAGGTTTCATATTCCGGCGTCGTGGCGAACCACTCCTGCTGCTTTGCCTCTTGCTGCGAATTGGATGACAAGAAACCGAGAGCGTAGAGTGCGGCCGGGAATATGTAGTTGTCCAGCTTGTGCGGTTGTTGCTCATGGATAATCTGACGCGCTTCGTCGAAACGGTCCAAGGCAATCAGGTAACCCGTCAAGTTTTCATCCAAGGTGACCTGGCTGGGCTCGATTTGTATTCCCTGCTTGGTGATCGCGGCAGCCTGCTCGTAGAGACCCTCCTGGGCCAGCGCGATCCCCAGGTTGTTATATGCGGCGATGTCGCGAGGATAGTCGCTGATCTGTTCTTGATAGATTCGACCCGCTTTGTCGAGTTCGCCTGTGACAGATGAATAATAAGCGGCCGTGATTCTCAGGCGTTCTCGTTCGCTGGCGTGGTCCCGCAACTGGAACGCTTCGGTTAGGTATTCGGCGGCTCGCGCCGGCTCTGCCAGGTTGAAATAGTGGACGCCAACAGCCTCGTAAGCCATCGCAAAGTTTGGATCAAGTTCGATGGCGCGTTGCCCGAAGGGCAGTGAACGAGCGGCGCCGTTCTCGCGCGCTGTCTTTTGCGCGATGCTGTAAGCTTTCAACGCCTCGAGTGACGAAGTGGTTGCCTGTTCGAGGGGAACGTCAAACCTCTGCACGGTGGCCAGCGATTCGCCAAGATGGCTGCGCAGCTTGATGGCGACTTTGCCCAAGGCTTCCACAACCTTGTCCTTAGATGCCGCCGTGGTCTGTTCCTCGGCCAGCGTCGCTCCACTCTTGCAGTTCACGGCCTTCAGTTCCAGGACGTATTCGCTGCCCAAGCTGCCGATTGCTTCCCCCAGATATGCCTTGCTTCCAGTGCGCAGACAAACGTCGCGTGCAATATCTGGTGTTAGCTTCCCGCCCTGCGCTCGTCCCATCAGCTTTAATGTCGATGCCACCTGGGTGTCAGGCAGGACATTTAAAAACGGAGATTGACGGAGCGATAAGGCGAGCGCGGTTTTCAGTGTGTCATCGAAAAGCGGATCTCCCGTACTGTTATCGAAATCGGCAACAACGACACTGTCCTTCTCGCTCAAGGCGTTGCCAGGTCTGTGGAGGTAGTAGAACGCAACCGCGGTCACAACCACGACAGCCGCTGCAAGCACAAACGGATTCCACCCGAGGTTCCGCTGCTTATGGGGTGCAGAGGGTACGACAACCTGGGGTTGCTTTGCGGCCGCCTCCGGCGCCGCGATCACTTCGATCGCCGCCACGAACCGGTAACCCTTGCGCGGCACAGTCTCGATGTACTGCCCCTCCCCGACGCGGTCGCACAGCGCGTCCCGCAGTTTGTTGACGGCTGTGCTTAGGTTTTTATCGAAGTCGACGAATGTGTTTTCGGGCCATAGCTCATGGCGCAGATCGTCGCGCGACACAGTCTCGCCAGCATTTTCAATCAGTACGGAGAGCACCGCGAGGGGCTTCCCTTGGATTTTTATCGGAATGCCGTACTTGCGCAGAACTCCTTTTTCGAGATCGAGTTCATAGGGACCGAAGCGGGTAATCTTGGAGGGGGCGGGGGTGGCCATTGCTCGGTCAGAGGCTGGCCGAAGTATACCACGCTCAAATAGCCTCTCTGGCGACATACTCCGCGGTTTGGAGGCCCAGGTTAAGCCATGTGCATTGAATATGTTGCGCGGTGAACTCCAATTTAGATCAAATTTATCTCCAGTTTGTTGATTCTTTCCCGTTCCAGGGTCATGATCCCGCCCCGAAACAGCCAGGGGGGCGGCCTTGATTTGGGGTTGATCAATCCCGAACGCACACGCCCTCGATGAGAGCTGTCTGGGGACAGTTTCAAGTTCCCGCTCAATTCCATTCGTCCCGACACAGGAGAGTTCTTGACCGCGGTGCCGTGCTCCGTCTGCCGTCCTTTTCATCGGATTCTGGTTTCCGTTTTCGTGGGCGCCATGGATCCAGCAATCTTCCCCCATACCCGCGAAGGCACCGGCGGCGATCGAGAAGGAGCGATCGCCGCTGGCGTCCCGTCAGCGGATGTCCGACTCGTTCGCACCGGTCAGTGTGTCCGTCTGGCCAGGATTGCGCTTCTTGATCGGTTGCAAATCGGGTTGGATTGCTAATCGGAATCAGCCGGTAACAAAAAGAATTCTTCTGATGGTGACTAGACAAAACGAGAGAGCGTCTCCCATGGAAAGACCCGTTCCGCCGGCGGCTGTCCTGATGCCGGTCTTGATGATTGTGTTGACTGCTCTGTTCGCGCCCGCGTCTGCATTTTCGCAGGATTGTCCGGCTGAGCCAGCCTCAGGTCATGGGGCACTTTCGGATCTACGGGGAAACGTGGGCGGGGTGTGTCGCTCGCTCCCCATTAGTTCTCCGCAGCCGATGCTTGGTGGTGGCAATGCGACCTATCAGCAATACACCGTGAATTTCACCGCGACCGGACCCAGTGTGACTCTGGTGTTCGCCTTTCCTGACGATTTGGCAGACGGCTCGTTCACGAATGTGTCCATGGCCGACCTGACAAATCCCGGCGGCAACCTATTGACGAATGGAAATTTCTCTGCCGGCACTGGGCGGGTTCTTCTTCACTTTCAGCCAGTACGGGTTGGGGACAGGGGATTCGCCATTCGCTACCACTGTTTCCAGGTTCAACCAGAACAAACAGATTCCGTGTGGTTGGCATGAGTCTGCCGTGCCCAGTTTTCAGTGGCAGATTGCTGAGAAATTTGTTCAAAAAAGGAGAATTCATGAAGGTGGATAGAAAGAGTTTTCTTCTGACATTTGCGCTTTTGGGGTTGGGGTTGGCGGGAGGCTCGAGCGCTTCCGCACAGAGTTCAACTCCATGTAATGCTACCGTTCCGGACTACTCTCCGGATTTTTCTTTGAACCAAGCCTGTCTGACTCTGAATGGTACGCCGGCGAACTCAGGATACCCAGGATTCTATGCTCCCGCTTCGCCGCTTAGTGAGCCCACGGGAACACCCAACCCGGCGGCCGAGCCCGCGCCAAGCGGCGTTAGCAACGTTCTTCGGTTAACTCCGAACGCGACATTCACAACCGGCTCTGCATGGTTCAACACAGTGCAACCGGTTGAATCCTCTTTTACGACGACCTTTACTTTTCAATTGAGTGGATCGGTTCCGGGTAGCAGCGGACCGGCGGACGGCATTGCTTTCGTGATCCAAAATTCCGGGACCTCCGCACTTGGCCCCAATGGCTGCGGAATTGGATTCGGCGACGCTCCCGATGGCTCTTGCACACCCGCAACCGGCGGCATCCCCAGCAGCCTTGCGGTGGAGTTTGACACTTACCAGAACGGTGACATAGATGACGTGAGCAATAGCCATGTCGCTGTTCAAAGTTGTGGAACGGGGGCGAACAGCGTGGATGCGAGCTGCCGGTTACAGATCCCGTC
>JASHRE010000613.1 GCA_030037515.1 Candidatus Sulfotelmatobacter sp. | reverse complement strand
TGGCTCCAACTGTCATCGTTGGCGAGATCTTGCCAGCTTTGGTCTGCGCTCAGCGATACGTGGACGCGCCGTGCCAGAGCGGGCTTGTCGTCAATTTCCTGAGTCTGCGTCAGGCGCAGTTTGATTTGACTCCCACGACTCAGTTTGAGCGGCTTGGCGGGCACGATCACTACCCAACGTGCATGGAACAGATTGGGTACCGTCTGGAACCGGTTGGCGCCAGGATCATCGGTTAGTTCCCGCCTCGATTCGACGGCGGCGTTTACCGCACTTTCGAGGCTCGATTCGGAGTCCGGGACAAGGAGACGGAAGGCGATCTTTTTCTCTCGCCCCCCATCCGCTGTGACCCAAGCATCGATTCGGTCCACGATGAATCCAAGTTCTGGAGTATGGCGTGCGATTTCGCTGTTCACCGGATAAACCTCGACGCGCAATCCAGTGACTACAGGCATATCTGTCTTCGCGGCGAGCTCGTAGGTTTGTTTGCCCGAAATGTCAGAACTGGCTTCAAGATCCCCGTTCGAGATGAGCAGTGGCGTTTTTTTCCCTCTCTCGTCCTGAGATTTCTTGAGCGAATCAGCGATCGCCTGTCGTAGATTTTTGCGCTGCTCTTCTTCTTTTTTCGGATCGAGTTTCTTTCGCTTGAGGTCAGCCAACTGACGCTCCAGCTCCGAAGCTTCCCACCGCGACGCCAGAGCTGCACTAGCCGTTGCCGAAGTGATTCGCATGGATGACCATTGCGACTGGCGTTCGAGCTGCCTGCCGCGAGATACGACCGCGGACTCCAGCTCCGCGATTTCCCGCTGCAACTGCGCCGCCTCGGGGTAAAGCGCTTTGTCCTTTGGTACATACAGGACAGGAGTGTCCTCGGGAAGATCGGCGTCCTCGGTGGTGTTAAAGAATGCGAGAGACCTGTAGTATTCGACGTGCCGGATCGGGTCATAAGGATGCGAATGACATTGCACGCAATTCATGGTGAGACCATTCAGAACTGACCACGTCGTCGCCGAACGGTCCATAACCGCGACTGTGCGGAACTCTTCGTCATCCGTACCGCCTTCATCGTTGACCGGTGTTTGGCGATGGAACGACGTTGCAATTAGATCTTCAAACGTAGCATTGGGAAGCAGGTCGCCAGCCAATTGGGTGATCACGAATCGGTCGTAGGGGACGTTGCGGTTAAAGGCATCAATCACCCAATCTCGATACGGCCAAACGCCGGGGCGCTCCATGTCTTTTTCGTAGCCTTTGGTATCCGCGTAGCGGGCCAAATCAAGCCACATCGAAGCCCAGCGTTCCCCGTAGCGCGGAGATGCCAACAGCCGATCGATTTGTTTTTCATACGCGTCTGGAGACGAGTCGGCCAGAAACCTCGTTTGCTGTTCCGCAGTTGGCGGAAGGCCGGTGAGATCGAGCGACGCCCGACGCAATAATGCAGATTTGTCGGCCTCGGGGGATGGCGAGAGGCCTTCTTTTTCGAGACGGGCAAGAATAAACCGATCGAATGGCTCGCGAACCCAATTGCTGTTCTTGACCTTGGGAAGAGGCTGCGGTTTCGGGGCGACGAATGCCCAATGTTCCTCCCATTTTGCGCCCTGTTTGATCCACCGCCGCAACAGATCAATCTGCTGCGCCGACAAGGGCGGCGCATGGTATGGCATGCGCGTCTCGGGGTCCGATGAAGTGACTCGCGCAATGAGTTCGGACTCATCCGGTTTTCCCGGCACAATGGGTCTTTTACCGGATTTTCCCGTGCCTAACGC
The DNA here is from genome assembly GCA_030037515.1 of Candidatus Sulfotelmatobacter sp. Lineage (GTDB taxonomy): Bacteria > Acidobacteriota > Terriglobia > Terriglobales > Acidobacteriaceae > Sulfotelmatobacter. The sequence continues at coordinate 7,466 of JASHRE010000613.1, read as the reverse complement.
CTCTTCGCGAAACAAGAACGAGACACCGTTCTTCTGCCGAACTCCACCGTGGCATGGCATGCAGTTTTGATTCAGGATGGGACGGATATCGCGGCTGAAGTGCACTTCGTCACCGGTGCGTTGCCGAACGAAGTACGTGACAAGTAACAGAACGCAGGCGAGGGGCAGCCCGAACATCCACAATCGCGCTGACTGTGAACCGGATCCGTTTGGCCGACTAGGCATAGCTGCCTCGCGCAGCACACATTATATTGCTAATCGTTATTTCGCTAATCTTTGCCCGGTTTTTTACCTTGAGTTGAGCAGTTGCGCTTTCGGTGATTTCGCAGAGGAAATTGCTGGGCAACTCCTGCAAAACGGCAATTTGGAAATTGGCCAGGGAGAGCGAGATGGGCCAGAACTCGCCTTCGAGGACTTCAAGCCCGTTTCTAGACAGCTGAGGCAGGCGCTTTACGCTCGATCTGGTAATGGCCAACATGGTCGCCATGGCCCTGGCTCTTGGTCATGCGCTTGTGCTTCGCCGGCCCAGCAGCCTTTGGCTGACGCGAGCAGGGCGGAATCCTGCAAAGCAATCCTCGCTTACCTTACATCCTGATCTGCCCAGATTGACTCAACATCATTCGATACATTCATAGAAGCTCGGCGCCCAACTGATGTCGGGAAGAAATCGGTACTGGTACGGGCCCAGTGTCCGGAAATCAAGCCCGTTCGTGGATGCCAGCAATTTAGAAGCTGGTCGATAGGTCGATAAAGTCACAAATACCTCATCTGGCGCTGGGATAGGTTGACTATCAGTCAGTCAGAATTCTGGCCACAAGTTAACCGTTACTCGTCGGCCATGGGGCACTGCTGAATTCAGCCTGAAGCGCTTTCGCGTCAGCGATAAGGAAAACTTAGACTTGGTCGAGGCACAAGCGACGAGAGGCGCCACGGTGCGGCTTCCTCATCTTCTTCCACCGAACATTGTTGAGTTGATCGCGCTTCAGAACAGCGAAGGAATGTAGTACTCAGATACTCATGCGGACTGATGCCGCCAAGAAGTTTGCTGCCGCTGTTCCGACTCCCCAGGGCACACAGCACAGAACTTTGACCACGTGACGACTTGAAGACTTGAAGTTGTCTTAGGTCGATCTTTTTTCCACAGCCAACACAGTTGTCATAGGTGCCCCTCCCGTATCCGGGCCGAGGTAATGTCTTCGCGAGTTCGCAATACACACTCCTTCTGAGCCATCTTCATGATCGCTCTTCAGCTCTTCCAGTATCGCTGCGCGAGATGAAAGTTCATGCACCTTTCTAGTCGTGCGACTGCCGAGCTTTTCACGTTTGTATCTCCCGACCGCCGGGAAGCACCGTACCTATTGGAAAGTCTGGGGAGTCTAAATTTTCTCGAAGAAGTGTGCGATGCTCTTGCCGGCATCTTCCGTGGAATAGACGGCGACCTTGGTGCCCTTTTCGGCGCCCGCCGCCAGGTCTTTGCCGGAGTCCGTAGCTGCACGCCTCGTGAGCGTGAACGCATGCTCGCTACCGTCGGCAGATTCGACAACCAGCTTTTTCCCTCCACGATCGATTTCTTTGACCGTTCCTTCGGTTCTTTTGAGACCGGTGTCTCCGACCTTATCCACTTCGAGGGCGGTATCTTTCGTTCCTCGCAAGGTGGAGTGCGCCACCACCTCCGAACCCTCCTTCAAACCGTGCCAGGAATCTTTCCCGGCAAGATCGGCAGCTTTTACGCCATGAACGCTGGTGTCCTTGGCCCAGTAAAAAACGTGTTCCGTGCCATCGGCTGTTTTGACAGCAATGGTCTTCGCCGTTGCATCAATTTTCGTAATCGTGCCGTGGGTTGCGGTCACCACGTCTTCAACAGCGAAAGCGAATGAAGTGAGTGACCAGACCAGAACCGCGATTCCGATGATTCTCATGTGCATTCTTCTCCTTAGCCGCAAACACTCGACTTTGCAAACTGCCACCACGCGCAGTCCAACTCTCGACTCCTTTGTTGGTGCGCCCCAGTTGCATGGATGGGTGGCTCCCAGTGTAGTCGTGCCTGTGGGTTCAAGGCAAAGCGACCTCTCTATAATCGGCGCAGTGAGTCTAGAACATGAGCGTCTGAGGGCATGCCTTCGGCTGCCTTGTAGGCTTGCTCAGCAGCTAATGTTTGGACTCTGCGATGACGTGTGTCGATTCGCCGCTCACAAAGAGTAACAAGGACGTCATCGAAAGATCGAAAGTAATAAGTAAAGTCGGTATCGCTCCCAATCCAGTTGCACTCGCGGACGGAGTCGAGCCGAGGCTGGCCTGCTACAATTCGTTCCGAGGAGAATCAATGTCGAACTTGGCGGATGTTATTCAGCAGTTAACCAAGGAACGCGATCAAGCGCAGACAAGAGTCGAGCATCTGGACCAAGCTCTGGAAGCGCTAACTGGAGGGAGCGGAGCTGGTGGAGTCAATGGAAAGCGCCGCCCTGCCGAGAGGTCAGGAAAGCCCAAAACCCTGTCGACAGCCGCAAGGAAACGAATTTCTGCGGCGCAACGTGCGCGCTGGGCGAAATGGAAAGCTGCTCGGCGAGGGAAGTGAGCGGAATCGGACCGCGTTTTCCACATTTCAATTCACAGATATTTCGTTTTTGCGCCGAGTTTCTGGTTGACACTGTTGGCGCGACTATTTAGTTTGTTCGGCGTCGACGGCTGAAAGGATTGGCGAAATAAAACTTGCCAGTCTGAAGTAGGCTGAGTGATCTGCCCGGCAGGGCGACCTGCAGGGCAGCCAGACCTGAAAAAACCGGCTGACTCTGCGAGGAGGAGCCGGGGTTTGGGACGCGAAAGCGGCGATCGCATCAAGGGCTGCGACGGTGCATGTGTCCACGCTGTGGGCTCTCTCGCAGGAGCAGACGGCTGGAGCATAACCAATGTCGCAGCCTTTCCCTTTACACCTGAGGAGCCTCTGCAAATTCTGTCGGAGGTTCTCGGGGTGAGCCCGACCGGATCCCGAATTTCAGCAGAAACTGTCGATAAGCCTGTGCCTGCAGATTCTGGATGCCGGCGCCGTGGGGCATTGGCCGGTTTGCACCCACAGACGGGCACCTGCGTTTTCTTTTATCAGCTGCGATACCCGCTGCTTTTCGCTACAATGTCCCCGCGTGAAAGGAGCACTATGGCAAACAAGAAGATCGATCCGCTGAATAAGAAGGCTTATGGCGCGGTCTCGGCCGCGCTCACGGTGGCGGACATTCCGGCCGCGGTCACCTTTTACCAGAAGGCGTTCGGCTTCGCAAAGCGCGGGATCATGAACGGCCCTGACGGCAAGCCGGTACACGCCGAACTGACCTTGCGCGGCACGGTGCTGATGCTCGGGCCCGAGAGCCCCGCCATGGGACGGCGCACCGCCAAGAACGTCGGCGCGTCGCCGGCTGCTTTGTACCTCTATGTGGAAAACGTGGACAAAGTGGTCGAGAAAGCGACGAAACTCGGCGCGACTGGCCAGGGTCCCGTGATGGATATGTTTTGGGGCGATCGTGTCGGCTCCATCATCGATCCCGATGGGTACATTTGGATGATCGGCACTCATAAGGCCGAACCCACTGCCAAAGAGATGAAGAACGGGATGAAGGAGATGATGAAGCAACAGCCGGCGAGCGCGGCAGCAGCGGACTGACGCGCGGTTTCACTCATCAAATACGGACCGGCTGTCATGTGGTCTCTTCCGCGTCTCGAAAACTGCTGAGATCCTCGTCCACCAGGGCGAAGCGCCGGTAGAGCCCAAGGTCTACTCGCTCTCGCAGTTTCACCGCCGTGGTTGTCAACTGATCGCATGACGGGGCTGACCTATCCGGTGTGTGACCGCGTCTTGAGGATCTTGAACCGCTTCGTCTTCCAGCTTGAGCACTACTATCCGTGGCAAGCACGGCTGTTTGCGCGACGCGGCCCGGAGCTGGGCTTTGCCGCGGCGCTTTATTGTTCTCGCCGCGTTCAAATATGCGGCCGACTCTCGCTCTGCCATCTTCATTATCCGGACGAAGCAGGGCCCCGCGTCTTGGGGCAGCTGATTCACTTTTCGATTCCACGGCTATTCGGTTAAAGTTAAAAGTTCAGCCTCCCACACCGTTCGACCCATGGTTTCGAGATGTCGGGGCAGCCTCATGGCCGCCAGAATGAGCAGCGCATGGAAGCCACAAAGCAGTGCAAAGCCGATGGTGAACGCGCCGGATGCGCTCGCTTGCGAGTGTTCACTCGCAAGCCGCATGGCCAGAACCGTCGTGCAAAGCGTCGTCAGTGTGGGACCGCCAAGACGCTGCACGATGTTCAGCGCAGTTGTCGCCATCGGCAACTCTTCCTTGCGGACTGACGCATACGCGGAAGAAATCGACGGAATCCCGACTGCACTCATGCCTACCCCCCGCACAAAAAGCGCAAGAACCAGAATGGTTAGATGAAAGGGTTGAGAGCTCAAATAGAGAAAGGCCAAAGTGGCGAGAAACCCGATCAGCGCTCCGCTAGTGGATGTTCCTCGGATGCCAAGGTGCTGCGTCAACTTTCCCACGAACGGATAGGTGCACATCATCCCGAGACCGAGAGGGGCCATAAGCCAGCCGGTAGTGCTGGGCGATTGGCCCACCCCGCGAATGAGGAACACCGGTATCAGCATCTGTCCCGCGAATGTCAAGCCATTTGTTGTGAACTGCGTAACCGAGGACACTGAAAAAGCTCGGCTACGGAACAGCTCGAGGTCGATTAGCGCTCGCTGTCCTTTTCTCGACGATATGCGAACAAAAACCGCGAGCAGGAGGAGGGAAAGCAGAAACAACGAAATCCCCGCACGGTCCTGCAGATGATCTGATCCGTAGAGAAACAGCACCAGTCCAGGCGACACCAGCAGAAAGCCCATCAGATCGAGTTCTCTGGCGCTTCGTGGTACGTCTTCATCGTTGGGAAGAAATAACAGCGCGAGTATGGCCGCGAGAATGCCAATCGGCAAGTTGATCAAGAACAGCCAATGCCAGGAAGCATGCTGCAAAATGGCGCCAGCAATCACCGGGCCCACAATCGGCCCAAACAACACCGGCACCGCGGCGTAGCCGATGACGCGCACAAAATCTCTGCCTGCGGCGCGCGCAATCATGAGTTGCGCCATCGGCGCCATCAGCCCTCCGCTCATGCCTTGCAGAACGCGAAACCCGATCAAGGAGTTCGCGGACCAGCTCAGAGCGCAAAGAGCCGATGACAAGGTGAATCCGGTAAAACAGACAAGGTAGAGCCTCCTGGCGCCAATGCGCTCGACCAGCCAGGCATTCAGGGGCAGCATCAGCGCCAGTGCAAGAAGATATCCACTGGTGACCCACTGGATCGCCCGCAGGCTGCTATGCAATTCCAGGGCAAGGCTCGACAGAGAAACGTTGACCACAGTCGCATCCAGTTGCGTCAGGAACGAGCCCAGCACCGCAACCGATACAACCTTCCATATCCGGCTGTCGAGCTGCTCCGAGAGTTGGGCTTGGTCAGGCAAGCGCCTTTAGAACCTCTTCGGTCGTGCGAACCCGCGCAAGCCGAGGAAAGATTTTTGCAAACGCAAAGCGACGGCCTTCGGCACAAAGCCCGGAACAAGCGTCTTCGACAGCGATAAAGGCGAAGCCCGGGCCTGTACCCTGGCGTAGCGTTGACTGCATCCGAGTTTGAGCGAACGCACCCCAGTGCTTCTTTGTAATCAGCGCGTCTCCGGCCTGAAAGCCAGACGACGGGGCGATCTGCCAAAGCTCCTCCGGCGTTTCTTGCCCGAATGGGGGCGGCCGATCAACTGGAAGCCTCATAAACTTGTTCCGATCAACCCGCACCCAGACGACAAGCCCATCCTTCGCGCGAAGAGCTTCGGCAATTTGCCGGTTCTTGTCCACAACCTCCAGCGCCGAGTGCGGGGCAGTGTTTGTTGATACCACTGCGTACTGCAGATCGATCGCTACTAATGCCATCTTTTGCGGATTGAGGGAAAGGCTTGACATAGCCCCCTTTTGTACAAAACCGAGGACACCCTCGATTTGTTTCTGGTAGAATATGAGGGTGTCCTCGATTTTGTCAAGCTCGGTTCGTGTGGCCCCTCAGCAAGAGCGATCGGCGCGCAGGCTGGCGGGCTTCCTCCAAGCGGCCGCGGAACTGTTTGCTGAAGCAGGATTCGAAGCCACCACAATGCAGGCCATTGCGGATCGCAGTAATTCGTCGATCGGCGCGCTATACAATTACTTCCCCGATAAGGAATCTGTGGCTGCGACGCTTCGCGCGCAGTATGCCCAGCAGTTGCAAGCGAGATTGCATTCGCTCGTGGCAGCTTCGGCGAAGTTGTCGGCTCCGCAATTTGCCGAGTCGTTCATCGACTGCATTGCAACTTTCGCGCGAGAGCGGCCAGCCTGGCTGAACCTGCATGCTATCGCGATCCCGGCTACCCGTAATCGCACCGCCCACAAGGATCTCCGCGCAAGCATTGCCAACGCCTTTCGTGTGAAGAATCCGTCCCTACCTTCGGAAAGGGCATTGTTGGCCGCGAACGTTACGATTCAAATTGTGAAGGGGATGAAGACTCTTTACCTGGAATCGGAGACGAAATCCAGAGGTCTCATTGAGGCGGAGTTTCGAAAGGTTCTTAGCTCGTATTTGGAAGGTGTTTTGTCACGTTCCCCAACGGACTAACTAACGAAAGCCGGCATTCACAGTTTTTGCGAGCTGTGTTTCGGGAGTGATAAGGGATCAAATTCAGTTCAGTACCCGCCGATGCATCTTCCATTCCCTTGACGTATCGGAAACGCAAAAGCAGCACGCAGCAAAGATCGGGGGGGATAGGCCAAAATTGGAAGCATCGTCACGGGCGCGTTTCTGCAGGACAATTTCGAGCCAGCCCAAGTTGCAGTCTACCAGGCCTTCATCGAAGCAAGCTGGAAACTCCCAAGCGGCTAGCGCGCACTATGCGCGAACTTCTCAGGTGCTGCATCGAGCAATTCGCCGGCTGGTTCGGCCAAGGAGGCGATCTACCACGATGACCTGCTGCAAGACTACACAACGCAGATCGGGGACGGCTTTTGCGGGTTGTTGTGTAGGAAGAGGTTAGCAGGTTTAGGCGCTTAGCGCGAAACTCGGACAAAATAATTGTCGATTTCAAGCAGCGATTCCCAGCTCCTGGAATACGGCGCACATCTCGGCTCGAATGGTGTAGTAATGAGCGTCGATTGGCTTTATTCATGCCCTCTCGTGTATCGCGAGAGACCTACGTATGATCTGACCATATACAGAGCAACTTGAGTGTGGACGGTCGCCGGTATCCCAAAATGGTTTTTACGGTTTGCATATCAAGCGGTGCACGCCTGCGGTCAATCAATGCTTGAAACACTTGCTCCATATGCCCGCCGATTTCAAAGAGCAGATTCCGGCTGTACTCGATCTGGTAATTCGAATACTGATAACGAAACCCGCTCTGCTTCTGCTCTTCA
>JASHRE010000612.1 GCA_030037515.1 Candidatus Sulfotelmatobacter sp. | reverse complement strand
GGCGTGCAAGGTTGTGAGTGCAACTGCGGATGAAATTTTCTGCTGGCTCCTGCCTATTCGCCAATTCTTCGATTCCTCATCGCCTGATCTTCGCCGTGGCGGATCCAGAGAGACGGACTGCCCCGGACTGCCCATCGCCCCACCAGACGGTACGGCCAAAGAGCTGTTCACTGCTGCATCACCCGTTTTCTCCAGTGCGCGGTTTACCGATTGGAAAACGGGGAAACGAGCAATTGCCCCGACGATTGTGTGCCCGAGAGTGGTCGCCAGATTGCGGCCACTTTCAGGCCGGCAGCATTGCTCGTAAGTGACTGCGCGCTAAGCATGCAGTCGCGAGATCGAACTTTCTCCGGCAGAAGAACGTACACAGAGCCAATTTTGGCAATTTGTGGACATTCCGTGCTCGTGTTTCCATCTGCAACCAGCGGAGGCCATCCGGAGGGCGTCCCCTTTGAAAACTCAAGTTCGCACGCGATTCGCTGAGCAACTATGGCGATGCGCAACTGACGCTCGTATTCTGGGTTAAGAATAGATATTAGTTCCCGCCGGGTCGTATGATCACCTGACGGCGGCTAGATCCGCAGCTACAACAAAGTCTGCGCAAGCCACTGAGAGGCATCATGAGACCCTACGCTGTTCCCCCTGGTTCTTCCATTATCAGCAGAGTTTTCGTCAGGCTTTTTACCGCACCATCGTTGCGCGTCCCGGTTTGCGTGTTCGCGTTGGCGCTCTTCTCTTCTACTTTGTTCGCGCAAGATTCTGACCGCCAATACCAGCCTGAGCCGCAGCAAGATCCGCAGCACGGGTATCAACAACAAGACTATCCGACGGGTGACACCTACGGCGGCAATTCACAGCTGCCTTACGCGGAACAACCGTCTGGAAACGATGCCGTTGGCGCGCGGGGTTCCGCAGCGCCTGCGCAAAGTTATGCCAATGGGCAATCCTTAGGCGAGGCGCAGCTCGAGCAACTGGTCGCCCCTATCGCCCTCTATCCCGATGTTCTCGTGGCGGAAGTGCTCGCCGCTTCGACATATCCGCAACAAGTCGCTGACGCCGACCCCTGGCGCCGCTCCCAGGGAAACGCGCCTCCGGACCAGATTGTCGCTGGCGCAAACGCACAAAACTGGGATCCTAGCGTAAAGGCCCTGACCGCATTTCCGCAAGTCTTGTCGCAGATGAATCGCAACATGCAATGGACAACCGATCTCGGCAACGCCTACTACAACCAGCCGCAAGACGTGCTGCACGCGGTTCAAGTCATGCGCTGGCGCGCCCAGGACGCAGGTAGTTTACGCAGCACTCCGCAGGAAGCCGTGGACTATGAGCAGGGCAACATCGTGCTCGCCCCGCCAAATCAGCAGGTTGTCTATGTGCCCGAATACAATCCGTGGATCGTGTACGGAGCGCCGGTCGCGCCTTATCCCGGCTTTTCCGTGCTGGCTGCGGTTGGCTCATTCATCGGCAACGTCGCAGTCCGGTTTGGGTGGGGCATCGCCACAGCCGCTTTCTCCCACAGTCCCTTCGGGCTGCTCGCCTGGGGGCTCGACTGGCTCGCCCATGCAGTTCTATTCCACGGTTCGACTTACTATTCGCACTCAATCACGGTGCGAGACTGGGGACTGCCTCATGGCGGTCCACGCGCGTTTTCCCGCGGAGGAACATTCCCAGCCTGGGCGAATCGGTCCGATCGCCGAGGGGATTTCGATCGTGGCGACGGTGGATTCAGAGATTTTCGTGCCCAAGAAAATTATCGAGCGCCCGCGTACAGAAAGGGAAACCGAGATCTCTACGCCCGGGCTCGCCCAGAAAACTCTCGGGACTGGGCGGACTCAAAAGAGAATTTCGCACGCTCGTCGGACGAAGGCTTCCGCAGCTTTCGCAGTGCGCCGAACCAACCGCAACGGGAAGCGCGTTCGAATTACAACTCCGGTTTAAACAGCCGAGGCTCTTATCGTCAGGATTTTTATAGGCGAGGCAGAAACGACAGGCAGAACAACGAATTAAGATCGAGCGGCTACGCTGGAGAGATGCAGGCTAATCGTCCATCGCATTCCAATTTAGAACGGAATTTCGGCAAGCATTCCGATAGCTTCAGAGCCGATAAGCTCTCGCGCTCTTTTGCGAAGAACAATCAATCCGCCAAACAATTTGGCCGCAGCCGCGAGTTCAAGGAGTCTCGCAGCGAAAAAAGCTATGCCAGTGCGAAGAGATTTGCCGAACATAGCCATTCAGGCGGCCACGAGCACCACGGCAAACATCATGGCTAGCTGTCGGTGCTCACCTGGCCACGGCCAGAAATCGCGGCGGGGAGGCGGACCTGAAAAATCCCAATGCCTCTAACGTCGGAGACGGCGTGGATTCGGCCGCGAACAAGGCTCGGTCGATGTCGGCAGCACTCCTGGTTCTTTATCTGATTCCGTTGGCCGTCATATGCTCCGCGATTCACTTTGAGGGCTGCGATGAGAGCAGGCGATGCCGCAACTATAAGCTTGCGTCTTCCCTGCGCCTTTTTGAAGGTCGGTGAGCGCAATCGAGATTCTTCGTCAGTTGACCCAGTTAACCTCTCTGGGCACAATCGGTGAAGTAGGCCCATTACCAAAGAAGTTGTTGCTTGGTCCGTGGAAGTTCCCGTTCTGAAAAAGCCACATTTAACTCTTGCAAACTTGGCTGTAACAAATTGGCGGCGCCAGCTAGAGTGTTGACGATGTCCCTTCACGTGAATGCCCGCGCACCAGTGCCGCGATCAACCGATCAACCGAACCATTTCGTAGTTGTCTTTGGGGCGCGTGACGCGGTGCGATGCTCACCGCTGCTACCCCCCGACCTCGGGTGATCGTAACCAACTGACTAACAGGTTCTCCCAAGGAATCTTGATGGAAGCGTAGTCGAAATGGGTGAATCGCCGGAGAACCTGAAAAGTCCAGCTGCGTCTGTGAGGTGAGAAAGTAGAAGTTCGCCTGCAAATCGTCTCACAGAGCACGGTCCCTCTTTACCTTGCATCCAGGGATCGAGCCACCACGCAAAAGCAAGGCTGTAGACGAGTTTGACGAACGACCCAATGCCTAGAAAAATCGGACTCAGAAAATCCAAGACCCGACTCTTGGCTGTTGCATCCACACTGAGAGTAACTTTGCGCCCTGAATGCCGAAAGGTAGTATGGAACCATGCTCTTTTCTCGATACCTCGCTGGTGCTCGCAATCTTGTTCACCATCGCATGCACTGCCCTGGCTCAGAATGAACGTGGTTCGCTCGCTCATGATGTTGGCGTCCCATCCTTTATACGTCTCCCGCTAAATGGAAGAAGGCCTGATAAGCACGTGAGGTGCATCAAGCTTGCTGAGAACGGCCCTCCTCTTCGGCAAGACTTTCTGCACGTTTACCGATCTTCTTAAGCACCAGCTCAAGCTGTTGGAGTTCTTCTAAAGAGACATTCTGGAAGGCACGTTTTATGAGGGCTGTGTGCCGGCGGAAGAGAGGGACGAACATTTGCCGCCCCTTTTCAGTCAGCGACACCGTCCTTACCCGCCGATCTTCGCTGCACTCTACCCGGCTGACAAAGCCCTTCTTGTATAGACGATCCACCGCCACGCTGACCGATCCCGGATTCAGGTGAACCTTCGGGCCAATTGCGTTCACCGGCATCGGTCCTTTATGCAGTAGGACTTCGAGGACGCGAAAGTCAGACTCTCCCAACCCCTCCTCGAGCAGTGACGGCAGGAGATATCCTGACATCGACCGCCAGGCCTTCAGCATGATGAGCCAGGCATGAAGCGCTTCTGGAGGCCGTTTGCGTTCTTCCATAAAAATGTGAATCCCCTGATTATAGTCGACATCATATATATCGATGTCGATATAAATTAGATCGATGAAATAAATGCGGAGGCTACCATGGCCCACACAGCAGCTCCATTACAGACCTCAACCACCTGGAACATCGACCCGGCCCACTCCATGGCGGAGTTCAAAGTCAAGCACATGATGATCGC
>JASHRE010000067.1 GCA_030037515.1 Candidatus Sulfotelmatobacter sp. | reverse complement strand
CGACAATTACAAGGGGCGCGTGCTGAATTTGCCCAAGCGCGAAGATATTCAGCTGCCGGTGAACGAACAGTTGATCGTGGAGTTGTATAGCAAGTGACGCCGTTTCGCGAGGCCCTTCGGCAACTTCGCAAGCTCAGTTGCTCAGGGCAGGCTAACAACGAGCCTCGCGGGCGTCATCCTGAGCGAAGCGAAGGATCTCCCGAGGTTCGCTCCCACAATTTTGGTCCGGTACTTTTCGAACCAGATCAGCCTTTCCGGCGTCGACCTGAGTTGGACCACTCAGTGAGCCGGATTGAGCCATATGGTCGAAGGAGAGAAACGAATGCTTTGGAAAGGTTTTCAGAAACCGAAACGTCTCGCAGTTGATCAATCCACCCTCACCGACAAGTACGGAATCTTCTGGGCGCAGCCGTTTGAGCGCGGATTCGGCACCACGATCGGGAACGCACTCCGCCGTGTGCTGCTCAGCTCAATCGAAGGCGCGGCCGTTACCGCGGTGAAAGTGGAAGGCGTGCTGCACGAATTCCAGTCGATCCCCGGCGTGGTCGAGGACGCGACCGACATCATCCTCAACCTGAAGCAGATTCCGTTCAAGCTCGCCGGCGACGCGCCGAAAGCCATCTACCTTCGCGCCGATCAGCCCGGAGTCGTGACCAGCGGCATGATCGAAGCCGACGGCGATGTTGAAGTGCTCGACAAAGACGTCTACATCGCAACGGTCAGCGAAGGCGGCAAGCTCGACATGGAAATGCGCCTGAAGCGCGGCCGTGGATACGTTTCCGCCGACAAGAATTTCGACGAGGACCTCGGCATCGGATTCATTCCGATCGATTCCGTCCACTCGCCCGTGCGGAAATGTAATTACACCGTTGAGGCCGCGCGTCTCGGCCAGATCACCGATTACGACAAGCTCACGCTCGAAGTCTGGACCAACGGCTCCATCACACCCGCCGACTCAATCGGCTTGGGGGCGAAGCTGCTGAAGGACCACATGAACATCTTCATCAACTTCGAGGAAGAGATCGAAACCGGCACGTCGGCTGCCGACGATCGCAAACCCGAGATCCACAACGAGAACCTGAATCGTTCCGTCGAGGAGCTTGAGCTCTCCGTGCGCAGCTACAACTGCCTGAAGAACGCCAACATTCAGACGATCGGCGAGCTCGTGCAGAAGACCGAAGCGGAAATGCTCAAGACGAAGAATTTTGGCCGCAAGTCGCTGAACGAGATCAAAGAGATTCTTTCGTCGATGGGACTGAGTCTCGGCATGAAGATCGACGAGCACGGCAATGCCGTGCCCGGACCGACTTCGAACGTACCGTTGCCCGCATCGGCATACGGACCGGACGACCAGCTATAGAAAATCAGGGATCAGGGTCGGGGGCTAGAGACGAGTAAGACCCACTAGCCCTGACCCCAATCTCTAGCACCTGAGGTTCTCATGCGTCACAAAGTTGCAGGCTATAAACTCGGACGAAACGCCGCCCACCGGCGGTCGCTGCTGCGCAATCTGGTCACGTCGGTGATCATCGAAGAACGGATCGAGACCACTGTTCCCAAGGCCAAAGCCGCGCGCCCGCTGGTCGAAAAAATGATCACGCTGGGCAAGCGCGGCGATCTTTCCGCCCGCCGTCTTGCCGCCGGATACCTGATGACCGACGAAGCCGTCGTGAAGCTGTTCGACACGATTGGACCGCGCTTCGGTGATCGCGACGGCGGATACACGCGGATCATTCGCACGCACTGGCAAAAAGGCGACGGCTCCGACCGGGCTTTCCTCGAGCTGCTCGGCAGTGAAAAGGTTCTCGACGAAAAACGCGAGAAACGCTCCGAAGCCCGCGCCAAGAAAGCCGCAGAAGCCAAGAAGGCCATGGAAGAAGCCGAAGCCCAGGCACAGCTCGAGAAAGAGTCGGCTCCGCCCGAAGGCGGGGACAGGAAAGAATGAGCCCGCCCCTAGCGTGGGCGTACAGGATGTGGCCCAGCGGAGTGATCCTTTCATTGCTGCTGCGTCGTTCGTAACCGTCTGAGAGCCGCGCCCCCGGGATCTCCGAAATTTTGAAAACCTGGAAACCCGTTCCCACCCGTACATGTCCTTCCGGGTCTCACGGCGGTAATCTTGTCGTTGCTCTCGCCCGCTTCTTAAACTCCAGGGATGGCCTTTACCAAGACCCAGATCGGCATCGCCGTCGGCGCCGGATCGCTGCTGGTGCTGATCTTTCTTGGGTATCTCTGGTGGCTCAGCAGTCAGCCGCCCGTTCTGGCGCGCTCCGAAGACCGCGATCCGCTCACCGGTCTCCCCGTCGAAATCAAGCTGAATCCCCTACGCGATCGTTCGACCGAACACGCCGCCAACAAATTCCTGCGCGAGATGCGCGACGGCCACTGCGACGACCTGCTCACCAAATGGGAGCACGACTATCACAAGCACTACGCCCGCTACATCTGCAAGACCGAGACGCAGCATCCGCTGATCTCGTGGGAACTGGTGGATTGGGAAGACGCGCCGCCTTTCGTGATTCTCCACTACCGCGCCAAGCGGTTGAGCAACGCCGGACCGACGCAATCCGGAGTCGACCAGGATCTGTTCACGCTCACCATGGAGCATCAGGCCGCTGACTGGGTTGTGACCAAGTACGACGCGGAGTACTGAAAACCAGTTCTCAGCACACGGTTCGTGCGGTTTTTCGTTGGATATATGGCGTGCAGGTTTACGCCACCGCGCTCGCGACCAGCGCCGCGCCAAGCGCTACAACTTTACCCGGTCCCTGCGCCATCGCCTGCCCGAGCGCGTGCTCGGCGCGATTGATCACTTCGGTGACCACATCGACCGGATCATATTCCGTGCGAATGACGGCTTCGGCCAACCCGGCAGAAAACAGCGCCTGATTCCCTTCAGCGCCGTTTTTGGCGGGGAACCTGACTTCGGCAATGATCTTGCGCAGTTTTTCGATTGCCAGCATCGCCTCGCGTTCCGCGGTTTCGCCGAGAAGAATGGCAATCGTCGTCGTATCGTAGCGAAAAGCCAGATCGTTGGAGCGAATGTTGGCAGCAAACATCTGGCCTATTCGTTCCATCACCGCCATGACCTCGGCTTCGCCATATTCGCGGATCAGCGGTCCGCTCTTGCCAAACTGCATCAGCAACAGGGAGAGTGAAGTCGAGTTCTGTGTGGCACGTTTGCTTTCCGCCAGCAGCAGGTCGATGTACGAGGCGCGCTTGAGCAATCCGGATTTTTCGTCGGTCACGGAGAGGTTTTTCACCAGCCGCCGCAGCCCCGCGTTGTTCAGGGCGATCACCATTTGATCGGCCACCGTCTTCAGCACGACGACATCGGCCTGCTGCCAGGTTCGCGGCTTGTTCTGGATCAGCACCAGCAGCCCCGCGGTTTCTTCACCATCTACGAGCGGGATTGCCAGGATGGATGCCGCGCTGGTTTCCGAAAGAGCCTTTTTCGCCGACTGCAACGCTGGCGCTTTCGCGCTGTCGCCGACGCTCAGCGGCTCGTGCCCTTCCACCGCCCGATGTAATGCTGAAATCAGCTCCGAAGCCGTTCCGGAGCCGGCTTTCTTCGAGCCTTCGGCCACCCATTCGTCGACGGCAGTCGGCGGCAGCCCGGGTTTGCCCATCGCCGCGATGCATCGGGTCACCTGCCAGTGCGCGCCGATTTCTTTCACCGCGCTGGCCAGCACGGCTTGAGCGGTATTCTGGTGATAGAGCTTTCGCGTAATTTCTGCCACCCGTGTGAAACTGCTCACGTCGGTTGCGGAATCAGCCGCTGCGGCGGCGGGAGCGGCGGGCGCTGCTGCCGGAGCAGGCACCGGCGCCGGAGGCAGTGGCGCCGTTCCGGCATATCGCGGGGCAACGCCAGCCGAAAGATAAAGGCGCTGCAGATCTTCGTTGCGTTCCTCTTCCCGCGGAAATAGCTCCTGAATTCTCTGTAGGCGCTCGACCGCTTTGTTCCGCATGCCGTACTGCACCAGAATTTCTGCCTGTAGCATCAGATCCTGCAGTGTCGAAGCGCCTAGCGTTTTTTGGTCGATGGGAACTGGTTCGTCCGTGGGCTTGTTTACCGCGTTAAAACGCGACGAGATTACTTTGAAGCGGGCTTCATCGACCTTTCCTTTCAGCATGTCGAGACGTTTCAAATGGCCGGGCTCATAGGGATCAACTTCAGCCGATCGGTCCAGGCACTCAGCCGCCCGCGCGAAATCGCCGGTGCTGCAATAAAGATCGAAAAGCTTGAGCAGAGTTTGGCAATAATCGTTTTCCCGGTTCGAGGAGTTGTAAAGCTCGCTGAGGAACTCGAGCATCAGCACCGAAGCGAGATGCGAATTCGTGAGATCCTCCATGATGGCTGTGAACTGCCGCCGCTCCCCCCGTCGCCGCTGAAACTGTTCGAGTTTTCTGGCCAGCGCGACGGCTGCATCGTCTTGCTCCCCGTCCAGAAAATTTCCAATCAGCCCGATAACCTGCTGCACTCTTCCCGGATTCGCTTCGAACAATTGCCATACCAGAGGCTCGGCTTCGGCGAAGCGTCCCGCAGCTAGGAGGGCGCCCGCGTAAGCGTCGCGCAACTCCGGCGTAGCCTGGCCGGAATTGGCTTGGGGCTCGAGAATGAAGATGGCCGCTCCGATCTGACCTTGCTTCAGCAGGGCTTTCCCATAGGCCAGCGCAATTCCCTGATCCGACGAGTCCTCCTGATAGGCGCGCTCATACCATTGCGAGGCGTCGGCACCGTCGGCTTCGGCCAGTTGCGCCACTCTCTGGAAAGCTCCCGCCGCGAGTTTGTGATTCCCCATCTCGGAGGCCAGCTCGGCCACGCGGAGATAATTGGCTTGGGTCGGTTCCAGTTCTACGATTCGCTGCAGAATCTCCGATGATTCCTGTTTCTTGTCGAGTTTCGCCAGGTCCACCAGAGCGGCTTCGTAAGTGCCTACTGCGAGTTTCTTGTTGGAGGCCTCGAGCAGCTGCCCGAAGCGATATTTCTGCTGCCAGGTCGGGCTTCCATGCCGGACCAGCTTTTTGTACGTCAGGCTGGCCCGGGTGGCATCTCCGGCAGCGACTTGGCGTTCAAACAACTCGCCGAGCAGCCGCACGGCTTCGGCGTTACGGCTGAGCGAAAGCGACAAATCCGCCGCAAGCTGCCGCACCACGTCGTTTTCCGGATCGTCCCTGAGAACCAGCAGATATTCTTCCAATGCCTCGGCGGTCTTGCCTTTCTGCAGCAACTTCTCTGCACGCTCGATGCGTTTAGCCAATTCTGCCCGGTCCAGTCGTTTTGTGAGTTCAGCCATGGAGAAAACAGCGCACGAAACCCTGCCTCGATTCTAGGAGTGGGTTCTGTACGCAGCAATGTGGCAAGGCCCACGCCCCATTACGAAGGTCATCAAGCTCGCCAGACGCGTCCGCCGGCCGTCAAGGCTCCCTCAATTTAGGCCGATCGCACGATCAGATTATTGCCGGATGCAAGCTTGCCGTCGGCACTCCTGCGCGCCAGAAGCTCGGTGATTCTTATTTGTCAACGCGTTGCCGGTGGCAACTCCAATGTGTCGTTGCTGCATCGAGGTAGCAGAAGACCATTCAATGATGTATCGTTTGACGATATAATTAGACGACGTAATCAAGCTCGTTGGCCCAAACCCGAGAACGGTAATATCGGCCGGCGAGTTTTGAATGACGCACCTAGTTGGGATCGCGCTCGCAAGCCGCGATAGCACAGAACCTCTTCACCTGAAAGGATTAAGTTTTCGACGCAGGAGGCACTAGCATGATCCGCCGATCATCTGGGAACTCGCTGGCCATTTTTTCTCCTTTGCACGACCAGACCGTGGTTCTCCGCTTTGCCCTGGCCGTGTCGACCGCGGTTCTGGCGGTTTTGCTTCGCGGATTGCTCGATCCGGTTCTCGGGCATGTTGCGTTTTATGCCACCGTATACATGACTGTTGCATTCTGCGCGTTGGTGGCGGGACTT
>JASHRE010000611.1 GCA_030037515.1 Candidatus Sulfotelmatobacter sp. | reverse complement strand
TCCCGGGGTTGGTGTGGTCAATCGTCTCACTCGGGACCGGCCGTCGACCGTCCACCAAGCAGCGCTGTTATGATGCCACTCTCTCCGCGAGGGCCCGAAAGTGTCATTCACCCGTCGCAGATTTCTTGAAACCACGGCGTTCGCACTCGGCGCATTGCGCGCCGTTGTGGGCGCCACAGCAGCGCGCCGGGTTGTGGGATTCTCCACCCCGGGCTGCCCCGGCCGGGAATGGAACAAGATTCTGACGTTTGCCCAAGCGCATGAATTCTCAGCGATCGAGTTGCACGGCTTGCAGGGCAATGTGGACTTTTCTCGCGGCCGGAGTTTCAGCCGGACCACCTCGAGCAGTCAAAACGAGATGTTTCCGCGCACAATCTGAAAATCGCGTGCGTCAGCAGTTCCGCCCCACTTCATGAGGCAGATCCGGAAAAACACAAACAGCAGATTGCCGATGCCAAACGATTCATTGATTTGACAGCCCAGCTTGGTTCGCCAAATGTGCGTGTGTTCGGCAACAAGATCGAAGGTGCGAAAGATCAGGTCATCGGACGGGTTGCTGCCGGACTGAGCGAGCTGGGCGCCTGTGCGGGCGAACGAGGCGTGACCGTCAAGATCGAGTCACATGTTGATTTCACCGATTCGCCGACCTTGGGCGAAATTCTCACGCGTGCCGATTCGTCCCACCTGGGCCTGCTCTGGGACGCACATCATGGTTTGTTG
Source organism: Candidatus Sulfotelmatobacter sp. (assembly GCA_030037515.1). GTDB lineage: Bacteria > Acidobacteriota > Terriglobia > Terriglobales > Acidobacteriaceae > Sulfotelmatobacter. Next base: position 3,474 of record JASHRE010000611.1, on the reverse strand, counting down.
AGGGAAAGGAAGATCGCGCGTTCACCGTTCAAAAACTGGGCAAGCACATCCGGCACACCCATCTGAATGATTCCATCCCTTCGCCAGATGGCCGCCGATTACGCGCTGACTGGGCGCGGTGACGTCCCGGTTCGAAAACAGGTGGGAGTGCTCGAGGCGATGGGTCATACGGGGTGCTCCGCGTTTGAATGGGAAAAAGTCTGGCATCCGGACCTGGAAGAGCCGGAGATCGCCATCGCCGACTTTGCCGAGTTCATGAAGAAGATTGCAAAACCGGCGTGAGCCGGGGCACCAGCGCCTGCACGCATGCCAGCGCGACCAGGTACGCCAATCCGGCCATGACGAAGACGGGCACGTAGGAGCCCGTGCGCTGGAGTGTGTAGCCGACGACTTTTGCGATGAACATTCCACCGATCGTTCCTAGCAGAGTCGCAAATGCGATCACCGACGCAACCGCGCTCCGCGGAAACATATCGGATGCGAGGGTGAAAATATTCGCGGACCACCCCTGATGCGCTCCTGCTGCCAAAGCAACGAGCCCGACGGCGAACCATGCGTTCGCCGTGTGCGCGGCAAGCATGATTGGCGTCACCGCCAGCGCGCACACAAGCATGGCTGTCTTGCGGCTCGCGTTCACCGACCATCCGCGTTTCAGCAGAGCTGACGAGAGCCAGCCTCCGCCGACGCTGCCCACGCTGGCTCCGCTGTAAATTACGAACAGCGGCAACGCCATTCCCTGGAGATCCAGCTTGAGGTTGCGGCTTAGGAAGTCGGGCATCCAGAACAGGTAAACGTACCAGAAGGGGTCCGTCAGAAACTTCCCGAGTCCGACAGCCCACGCCTGCTGCTGCCGAATCAGTTCGTGCAGGGGGACTTTCGTGACTGTGTCCGGTGGATCGCTCTGAATATATGCCAGCTCGGCCGGGGAAAGTCCCTTCGTTTTTTCAGGACTTTGATAGAGGACGAGCCATGCCACGATCCAAATCGCGCCGAGGCCGCCGGTAGCGATAAACGCCATGCGCCAGCCGAAACGATAGGTGAGCCAGGGAACGATTAGCGGCGTGACCAACGCGCCCGCATTTGAGCCGGAATTGAACAATCCCGTGGCCAGCGCTCGCTCCCGCTTCGGAAACCATTCCGCCACAGCCTTGATCGACGCTGGAAAGCTGCCTGCTTCTCCGAGGCCGAGCCCGAAGCGCGCCGCCGCGAATTGAAAAACCGACCCTGCCACGGCGTGTGCCATCGCCGCTGCGCTCCATACGAATACGGCGAGCGAGAAGCCTTTTCGCGTGCCCAGCCAGTCGATCAGTTTTCCAATGAAGAGCAGCCCCACTCCATAGGCCAGTTGAAATGCCAGGACAATGTTGCTGTACCCGATCTCGGTCCAGCCGAATTGCAACTGCAGCATTGGCTTCAGGAGTCCGACGACCTGGCGGTCCATGTAATTAACTGTGGCGGCAAAAAATAAGAGTCCGCAAACAAGCCAGCGACGGCTGCTGCCGTGAGGCGGGGCAACAGCGGAGTTCTCCGCCGGTTCACTCGAGTTAGCTCGCGTGGTCATCGGAACACTGGATTCGATCACTAGACATCGGGCAATGCTGTGGCGTCAAGCCTGCTATGATCGTTTGCTTCGACGAGCATTGCTTGCACGACCGTGCAAATTGGCTCGGACGCACATGGAACAATTTCTCAGCGACGACTTTCTGCTTTCCACGGTGACGGCCCGACGACTTTACGAGCAGTTTGCCGCTCGGCAGCCGATCCTCGACTATCACTGCCATCTGAGCCCGAAAGACATCGCCGAGAACCGGCGCTTCGCCAATCTGTTTGAGATTTGGCTTGAAGGCGATCACTACAAATGGCGGGCCATGCGAGCCAACGGCGTAGATGAGCGCTTTTGCACAGGCGATGCTGATCCATACGAGAAATTTCTAGCCTGGGCCCGAACCGTTCCCTACACGCTCCGCAATCCGCTTTACCACTGGACGCATTTGGAGTTGCAGCGTTATTTCGGAATCAGCGAGCTGTTGAATGAAACTTCTGCACGCTCCATTTGGGAGCGTGCGAATGCGGCGGTTGAAAAACTGACCGCACACGAAATTCTGAAGAAGTTCTGTGTGGAGGCGCTTTGCACGACCGACGATCCCGTCGACGATCTCCGTTATCATGAGCAGATTGCAAGATCAGATCTTCCGACGCGCGTGCATCCGGCATTTCGCCCCGATTGTGCACTCAAGATCGGGACGCCGGAATTTGTGCCTTGGTTGAAGCGGCTTGAGCAGTCCGCAAATGTGCACGTTCGCCATCTGAATTCTTTTCTGGATGCGCTGCGGCAACGCCACGGCTATTTTCATTCGCTCGCCTGCCGATTATCGGATCACGGCCTCGACCACTGTTATGCAACTCCATGTTCAGACCGGTCGGCCGCCGGCATTTTTCTGAAAGCCCGCCAGCGCAAAGCCATCGGCCAAGAAGAACACAATCAGTTCGCCTCTTTTCTGATGCTGTTTTTCGGGCAGCTCGACGCCGAAAAAGGCTGGACCAAGCAACTGCATCTCGGCGCATTGCGCAACGTAAATACACAGGCGCGACAGGCAATTGGCCCCGATGCGGGCTTTGATGCGATCGGCGACTTGCCGCAGTTCGGGTCGCTATCGGCATATCTGGACTTACTCGCGCGCGAGAATGCACTGCCGCGTATGATCCTCTACAACCTCAATCCCGCTGACACGTTCGCCATTGCCACGATGATCGGAAGCTTTCAAAGCGGCGAGCCGGGCAAACTGCAATACGGCAGCGCTTGGTGGTTCCTCGATCAGAAAGATGGAATCACTGCACAGCTCGATGCGCTTTCCAACGCCGGCCTGTTGTCGCGTTTCGTCGGCATGGTGACGGACTCCCGTTCCTTCATGTCGTATCCCCGGCATGAATACTTCCGCCGAATTCTCTGCGACATAATTGGGCGTGATCTCGATCGCGGTGAGTTGCCCAGTGATGACGCGCTCGTCGGGCGAATGATTGCGGACATTTGTTACGGAAATGCCAAACATTACTTGCGCCTTCTCGCGTAGCGGGAATCAGCGGAGCCGGATTCCACCAGTGGATCTGCGTATCTCTGGGGCAATTTGCTCGTTGAAGGCGAGTAGCATCGGTTCGCCAGAGGACGTCGATGCCGAAACTTCGCTCTGCAGAACCGCACATTTCGCATCGAATTGATCCGAACAGAATCCCGATCGCGTCGTGACGTACGTGGGAAAGCAGATTACAGCGCAGCCATGAACCGTAACTGGGAAATCGGTCGCGCTCGTGCTCCATTGCCGGCAAATGCACGAATGCCGCTCCACAAATGACGATTACCGTTCGCGCCCTGTGTCCTCGCATGCTCCGTTGAGCCGGTTAGAGCTGCTGTTTAACGCAATAGGACTAACCATAATTCCGTAGGGTTCCTACATTGTTTTCCCTATTTCGCTCTTA
>JASHRE010000610.1 GCA_030037515.1 Candidatus Sulfotelmatobacter sp. | reverse complement strand
GTGAGAATCCGCATGCAACGCGCTTAAGCCGAGCATAGCATGGCGGAAGGAAGCAAAGAAAAAGCGTGTGCACGCATCCCCCCGTCCTAGCGGGTGCCCCACCCTACGCGGTTTTCGCAGGGACGGAATTTAGAGGTTGCTTGGCCGTTAAACTCGAGGGTGCGCCATCCCAAACGTCACGTTTTTTGTGACCTTAGGGGTGGGGATTTTGACTTTGAGCTTCGGAACCTGAGTGACGCTCCCGACTCACCGCGTCGCTCTCGGATCGCTGTTCGTGAACACAAACTTCACCGTCATCGAATCCAGATACGGCGAATCCAGCGGCGTGAAATGCAGATCCTTCACCTGCATCATCACATAGAACCCATCTACTTTCACGATCCGGCGTGCCCGGATTGACACCGCAACGAACGGATTCGGATTCAGCCACCACAACGTATTTTTGGCGTCCGTCGATGGTTGTTGATCGGCAACCAGCAGATTGGTGTACATGGTGTGCTCTAAATCGCGCAGCGTCACCCGCCACGACGTGATCTTGTTATCGCCCTCGGGCCCCTGCGGCGTGATCGTCAGCTCGTAACGATCATTCCCAGCTGAGTCCTTGACCCGTTCGCGGTAGGTGGGGTCATCGGGCGTCAGCTTCGCCTCAAAGCTTTCTTCGGTTACTCGCGTCGCATGTTTACGGAAACTTTCGGCGTAAACGGTGGGATCGGCGCTCTGTGCCCACGATCCCACGGCCATAACGATCATGGCAATCGCAAATGAGATCTTGCGCCTCATTCCTGCTTCCCTGCTTCCAGGTGGTCGAACTTCAAATCGTAACTTCGCTTGTCATCCAGAGCATCTATGGGCCTACGGTCCACCGAAACAAAAATTAAAATGGGGTTGTCCCTTCCTCGGCGAGCTTCGCCAGCACCTCGCACAACACTCGCGACGCTCTCTCGCTGTTCCGCACCAGTCGTGCCACTCGCCTCCACAGCCACGGTCTGACCGCAGCAAAGATAACAAATCTCCACTCGGCAAATTCACCGCTGGCGCCCACAAATTTTTCCATCGACGGAAAATCAAAATCAGATTCGTCGGAAATCACTTTGATCGCCGCAAATTTCACGCCTCTGGCTTCCGCCGCCCGCGCCACCGCGGCCGCTTCCATGTCAACTGCCTGCGCCCCATACGCTTCTTGCAACTTCTTCTTCTGCTCCGAACCGGCAATGGTCCCAACCGTCACCAGCACACCCTCGCCGCCATCCAAAGTTACGCTGCTGCCATCCCCTCCGTTCACAATCCTTGCTGGGCGCATGACGTCGCCTATTCCCATTTCAGGCGTCAGCGCACCGGCAAATCCCGCCGAGTAAATTACAAGCGGAGAACAACCCGCAATCACCGCTTCCGTTGCTCTCCGTGCCGCCTCAGCGCCAATTCCTCCGCACACCACAACCACAGAATCATTTGCGAAGAATTTCAACCTTCGTCCATTGCGCTCATCGTGAAGGACCCGCCACCCCTTGACGAAAGGCCGCACTTCACGCTCCAGCGCCGCCACAATCGCGATCCTGCCTGTATTCCCCATCCTTCATGTCTCAAATTCGAGGCGGCCGCATCCTTTTCTCCGCGTCTTCGGTGAAGCCAGGCCCGCGGTTGCCCCAACCCTGTCGCGCTTTGTGCGACAGGGTTGGGATTTTGCCTTTGGTTGCTCGTACAAAACGCGGGGGATGCCCCCTTCTCCGCTTGTCATACCGAACGAGCGTCTTTTGGGCACGAAGGATGTGGGCGATCCGCGCGAACCGGAGTCCCCAGCGCCCGCTCTTGGCGTGATGAGGTGGGCAAAGGCCCTTTGCGACGCAATCATCGCGGGTTTGGATCGCTTCCATTTCATCTCACACGTACTCATTCCTCCGGAACCACTCCACCGCCCGGCGCAGCGCATCTTCCACCGGGACAATCTTCCATCCCAGCTCGCGCTCCGCTTTACACGAGCTGGCGAACATTTTTTTCTTACCTAAACGGACCGTATCGACCGTCGCACGCGGGTCGCCACCGAGCATGCGTCCCGTAATCATTTCGCCAAAAACGCCCGCCGCAAAAGCGAACGCATACGGCAGCTTGATCTTCGGCGAAGGCAGATCTGTAATCTCCCCCAGCATGTCGAGAATCTGTTTCAGCGTTAGATTCTCTCCGCCCAAAATATAACGTTCCCCCGAACGCCCTTTCTCCAGCGCCAGCACGTGCCCGCGCGCGCACTCCCGCACATCCACAAGATTCAACCCGGTCTCCACGTAGGCGGGAAACTTGCGTTTCAAGAAGTCAACGACAATCCGTCCCGTCGGTGTGGGCTTCACATCCTGCTCGCCCACCGGAGTCGTCGGATTCACTGTCACCACCTGCATCCCGCTCCGCCCCGCCTCCAAGGCAATTTGCTCGGCCATGAATTTTGATCGCTTGTAGTGCCCGATCATGTCGTGGAGAGAAACCGGCGACTCTTCATCGGCCGGGCTTCCACCCGCCGTGAATCCAATCGTCGCCACGCTCGAGGTGTAAACCACTCGCCGCACGCCATTTTTTCGCGCGGCTTCCAGAATCGCCCGCGTGCCCTCGACGTTCGACTTGTACATCTCATTCGGATCGCGCACCCACAACCTATAATCCGCCGCAACATGAAATACCGTATCGCATTCCGCCATCGCCGTTTCGAGCGACGCCGGATCGCGTAGATCGCCGGTGGCAGTTTCCGTCTTGGTGCCAGGAGAATGCAGTCCGGCCAGATTTTTTAGATCGCTCGTAGGGCGAACCAGCAGCCGCAGCTCCGCGCCTTGATCGGCCAGCACGCGAGCCACATGAGACCCCAAAAATCCCGTTGCACCCGTGACGAATGCACGCATTCAGCACCCAGCATTCAGCACTCAGCGCCGATTGTCAACGAAAACAGCACCGGCGACCTTGTGGGAGACGATTCGTGTCAATTGCACGCCGCAAAAGATTCATCAGGGCACGGCTTGAGCGATGCCGCCTCATGCGAATGACACAATCGGATTTAGCCGCTGTGAGAAACCTGCAGCCCTGTCGCATGCCCTGGTCGGGGGGATGCGAAGCGCGCCCGTGAAACTGATTGCTGCAGGGGACTGGCAACTGGGGGCTAGCTTTGCTTCTCCATCACTTTCTGGTACGTGGTCAGCGCTAGCAGCGGGAAATACTGCCGATACAGGTGATACATCAGGTAGAACACGCGCGGAAAGCCCGTTCCCGTGAAATACTTCTCATCCCACGATCCATCCGGCTTCTGCGTGCGCAGAAGATAGGCTATGCCGCGAGCAACGGAGTCGCTGCGCGTGTCGTTTGCCGCAAGCAATCCCAAAATGGCCCACGCCGTTTGCGAAGGAGTACTCTCGCCCTGTCCGCGCAGGCTCGGATCATCATACGAACCGACCGTCTCGCCCCAACCACCGTCGGCGTTCTGCACCATGCGCAGCCACTCGGCTCCCTGCTGAATGCAAGGCTCGTGCAGATCGACACCGATCGCTTCCAGCCCGCGCAGCACCAGGAAAGTGCCGTAGACATAATTCACGCCCCAGCGTCCGAACCAACTCCCGTCCGGCTCCTGCTCGCTGCGAATGAATTTGATCGCCCGCTTCACCACGCGATGGTTCTTGTCATATCCGTACGTTGCGAGCATCTCCAGAATCCGCCCGGTGATGTCGACCGTCGCCGGATCGAGCATTGCGTTGTGATCGGCAAACGGAATGTGCTGAAAGATCATCTCGTCGTTGTCTTTGTCGAATGACGCCCAGCCGCCGTTTTTGCACTGCATCGACAGGATCCATTCGATCGCCCGCTGCACCGACTCGCGCTGATACCGCCCATTAGGATGTTCCACGCGGCTCAGTCCCAAACACACCATCGCGCTGTCGTCCACATCGGGATAAAATTCGTTGTTGAACTCGAAATACCAGCCGCCGGGCTGGCCCTTCTTGTTTTTCACTTTCCAGTCGCCGACATTGCGCACTTGCTTTTGCAGCAGCCAATCGGCGCACTTGACCATCCGCGGATCGTTTGCCGGCACACCCGCTTCGCCCTGCGCAAACAGCGCGTAGGCTGTGTCCCATACCGGCGACATGCAAGGCTGCATGCGGAACGTGTCTTCCTCTTCGATGCCCAGCTTTTCGAATTCATCGAGCGCGCGAATCACCTGCGGATCATCCATCGAGTATCCCAGGCAGCGCAGCGCGATAATGGCGTTCATCATCGAGGGATAAATCGCGCCCAGGCCGTCACTCATTTCAAAGCGTTGCAGCATCCACTTTTCCGCCGTTTTGATCGCGATCGAGCGTAATGGCCGAACGTGGATCCGTTCGAACCAGTGGATCATACGATCCAGGACCAGGAAGAAATTTCGCCAGGAAATCAGCTTGTCGGCCCAGGGCAGATGCATGCGCGATTTCTTCATGCCGCCGACAAACAATTCCTCCACCCCCATATCGCGGGGAATTTTCTTGAACGGCTTTTTGGCGTAGCAGATCGAAAGCGGAACCAGAATCGCCCGCGACCACGACGAAATTTCGTAGATATTGAACCAAAACCAGTTGGGAAACAGCACGATCTCCGGGGGGATCGCCGGAACGGCATCGTAGTCGTACTGGCCGAAAAAGCAAAGATAGATCTTGGTAAAGGTATTGACCTTGGTGACCCCGCCCATGTCGAGAATTTTCTTGCGGGCCCGCACGAGCGCGGGATGGTCGGCGCTGTAGCCCGCCAGCTTCAGACCGAAATACGCCTTCACCGACGCGCTGATGTTCGAAGGGCCGTGGGCATAGATGCTCCATCCGCCGTCCTGGTTCTGATGCTGCAGAATCCAGTTGGCGCACTTTTGGAACCGCTCCTGATTGCTGGTCCCAAGCAGCGTGTGCAGCAGAATGTAATCGGACTCGAGAGTGGTGTCCGCTTCCAGCTCCCCGCACCAATAGCCATCTTGGTGCTGTTGGGAAAAAAGATATTTTCGCGCGGCGGAAATGGCCGCCCCTACGCGCACTCCAAGTTCTTCAATTTTTCCGAAGCGAAGTTGTGGGCTGGAACCTATCGGGGCGGAAGCTATGTTGGATTCGGGGGAGTTGGTATCCATCCATTCACCACTTTCTTTTCCGTCTTTTATTCACGTCGGTTTCACCAGGGAGACACCGAGTCAAAGCACTTTTCTGACAATTCCTCCTCGCGTTAGCACCGGCACGCGGAAATTCAGAAGCAGCCCCTTTGCGGTCATTTTCAGATACGTGAGAAGTTGCGCCTCATGCAGGCGAAGCACGTGTTCCAAGCACTAATCTCTAGAATTAGCGAACTCTCGACGATCAGATCCAGTCGGTACCCGCAATCCAGGTTCACGCCTCTGTGTCTCTCTGGCAAATCATCGTTGATTCAATTCGCCGGGGCGGCGGCGATCGCCTCCACAATCTCCGGCGGCAGCCCAAACCGCACGTTCTCTGGCATCACTTCCAACTCCTGCAGATTCTCAAATCCTTTGCTCTGCAGAAAACTTACCGTCTCTTCGACCAAATGCTCCGGAGCGGAGGCACCGGCGGTCAACGCGATCTTCTTCACGCCTTTCAGCCATTCCGGTTCAATGTCGTTGCAGCTGTCGATCAAGTGCGCGTTCGTTCCCAAATTACGCGCCACTTCGACCAGACGATTCGAATTCGAACTGTTCTCCGATCCCACCACCAGAAGCAGGTCTGCATCCGATGCAACCTGCTTCACGGCGACCTGACGGTTCTCCGTTGCGTAACAGATATCCTGCGCGGCCGGACCTTTGATGTTCGGGAATTTTTTCTTCAGGGCCGCGATGACGTCTTTGGTTTCGTCCAGGCTAAGCGTGGTCTGCGTGAGATAGGCGACGCGATTCGGATCCGGCACGGTCAGATCGTCGACCTGCTCGGGAGTTCCCACCACCTGGGTGACTAGCGGTGCCTCGCCCAGCGTTCCGATCACTTCGTCATGGTCGTGGTGGCCGATCAGGATGAGCGAGTATCCTTCCTTCGCGAATTTGACAGCTTCCACGTGAACCTTCGTGACCAGCGGACAGGTCGCGTCGATCACGCGCAGCCTGCGGCGTTTGCTGTGCTCGCGCACCTCCGGCGAAACTCCATGCGCGCTGTAAATAATGCGCTCGCCATTGGGCACTTCATCTTCGCTATCGACGAAGATTGCTCCCTTGCCGCGCAGTTCCTCGACCACAAAGCTGTTGTGGACGATTTCTTTGCGGACGTAGATTGGCGGCCCGAAAGCCTCCAGCGCGATACGCACGACGTCGATGGCGCGGACAACTCCGGCGCAGAAGCCCCGCGGCTTGAGCAAGAGCAACGTCTTACTGTCAGATTTGGAGAGCGTAGCTGCCACAGATTTCAGTTCTCCTGGCATTTCTCGTCACCCGCATCCCCAGCGAAGCGAAAAATTCATCCCACAATTTTAGATGCCGTGCAGCGCCGGTGGACCATCCTAAAGCTATTCTTCAGGTTACACGAGAGATACGTAACGATAACCATACGGTATCGGGATAGTGCCGTTCTGGTCAATGTAAGCGACAGAAATCGCGGGGATTAGCAGCGAACGGGGGAATTAAAGGCCCCAACGGGGGCAGGGCCAACCACTCCGTTGTTCCCATCGTCCCAGAAGCGGGCATGCTGAGGGCTCTGGCCGGCGCCGATTGCCTATACCTCTCGACTTTGCTCAGTCGAAAGTGCCCCGCTTCTCCCAAAAGCGGGGAGAGGCGGGGCACCCGGTTTTCATTCTCCATCGCTGAAGGCCCATGGACACTTGGGGCAGCCTGTTCGCTGCGCAGAATCGACCTTGCTGGGGCTGCACTGCGATCTCTAAGTTCCTTGGCCACGGCCAGGTTCCCTTCCCGGCGGTGCTAGAATTCCTACGACAATCTTTATAGGCTAGGAGGTTCCTGTGTACCGCTTAACACTGGTTCTTCCCGTACTGCTACTGCTCGCCCTTGCGCTCCCCGCACAGCAACAGCAGTCACCGCAAAACTCAACTTCATCAGCACAGAAAAGCACGGATTATTCCACCATTCCGGTTTCGGCCGTGAGGGAACAGAATCCGGTCAAGCCCTCGCCCGAATCAATCGCCCGCGCCAAGAAGTGGTGGAGGCTGGATTGTGCGATGTGTCACGGCGAAAGCGGAAACGGGAAAGGCGATACCGCGAGGGACATGAAGCTCACTGTCCCCGATCTCACCGACCCCGCCAGCCTGAAGGATCACAGCGATGGTGAACTCTACTATGTCATCAAGAATGGCTTTCAGGATATGCCTCCGGAAGGCGATCGCATCAAGACCGACGAGGGTTGGGATTTGGTGAACTATGTCCACTCGCTGGCGAAGAAGAAAGGCGAAACCGATTCGAAATCGGATAGCGACGCGAAACCACAGTAGGGACCTCGGCTTCCCACCTGTCCCTCCGAAATGACGGACAAGCGAGGGTGGGGCGAGCCTGCTTTTTCCAGTTTCAACGAATGTGCCAACAAGCACGCGCTTTGCCGTGAGCCCTGTCCGCTCACAAGCTGAGGATAAAAAAGACGCCGCCGAGCTTCGCTCGCCTGGACAGCCGGGGGCGCCTGTCCCTACATGATTTTTCCCTTGGGCTCGGAAAGACGGCGAGACACTTCGGTTTCGCTCAGGGCAAGCTATGGGGCATTCACCTTTTTTTCGCCAGCTCAGGAAATAGAAATCTGAGAAATGCTTTTCGGGCCGCAATCGCGTCAGCCAGCGTGCCGCGACGTGACTCTCCAGCCCTCGCTCTGGGGGGTTTGATTGCCCGAAGTCAGCAGTGCGACGACGCCGCGCAGGTTCTCCCACGCGGCCTGATTCAGGGAAGGTTCGGCGCTGACCAGGTCGCGTATCATCTCCCATGCAGCCATGTTTAGCGCGCCCTCGGGCGGCATGCCCATGGCGAGCGAAACCGCGCATTGCGGACAGAAGCAAATGCGCTGCGCCGTCGATTTTTGCCGCGGCTTCACACCGACAGTTTGCGCAAACATGTACACCGCAACGGATTTGTCTCCGGGTTCAATT
>JASHRE010000609.1 GCA_030037515.1 Candidatus Sulfotelmatobacter sp. | reverse complement strand
TTTTCGGCAATGGCCTGGTCGCCCACATCGCCTTTGCCGATCCCATTTGCGCCGAGGTGGCCGGAGTGGTTCAAGCCGCGTGCAGCAAGGTTGGCGTGGTGGGCAAGTATGGGGGAACATATCTCTGCATGGAGGGTCCGCAATTCTCGACCAAGGCGGAATCGAAGGTTTATCGCAGCCTCGGTATGGACGTCATCGGGATGACCAACCTGCAGGAAGCCAAGCTGGCGCGCGAAGCCGAACTCTGTTACGTCACAGTTGCCATGGTGACCGATTACGACTGCTGGCATCCCCACCATGACTCGGTGACCGTCGATCAGGTCGTGGCGGTGCTGCTCAAAAACGCGGAGAACGCCTGCCGAGTCGTGCGCGAGACGGTGGCGGCCATGCCGCGTGAACGTTCCTGCCGCTGCGGATCGGCGTTGGCCCATGCCATCCTATCGGATCCCAAGAGGATTCCTGCTGCAACCAAGAAGAAACTGAACTTGCTCATCGGCAAGTATCTGCCGAAGGCCTCAACCCACTAACCAGGAGCGCGATTCCGCATGAGCATACTTGTGGTTGGATCGGTTGCGTTCGATGACATCAGGTCGCCTTCTGGCAGTGTGACAAACATTCTCGGCGGAGCCGCGACCTATTTTTCTCTGGCCGCCAGCTATTTCGCGCCCGTACGTGTGGTGGCTGTGGTCGGAGAAGATTTTGGTCCAAAAGAAGAAGAGGTGTTCCGCAAGCATGCGATCGACACGCGGGGCATCGAACGGGCCACCGGCAAGACGTTTCGCTGGGGTGGGTCGTACTCCGATAATCTGAATGAAGCCAAAACCACCTTCACCGATCTAAACGTCTTCGAAACCTTCCAGCCGCGGATTCCGAGAGAATACCTAGACACGGAATTCCTGTTCCTCGCCAACATCCAGCCCACCCTTCAGGCCGATGTGCGCCGCACCATGAACGGGGTGCGGCTGACCGGCTGCGACACCATGAATTACTGGATCAACCGCACACCCAAGGAACTCGGGGAAACGCTGAAGCTGGTCGACGTGCTGCTGATCAACGACACCGAGACGAAGATGCTGGCTCAGGAGACCAATCTTCCCCGCGCCGCAAACAAAGTGCTGGCCATGGGCCCGCGTGCGCTGGTCATCAAGCATGGAGAGTACGGCGCGACAATTTTCTTTCGTGACGAAGCATTCGGCCTCGGGCATCATCCCTTTCGCGCGCCGGCGCTGCCGATCGAAGAAGTGAAAGATCCAACCGGCGCCGGCGATTCCTTCGCCGGCGGCTTCATGGGCTATCTGGCGTCGCAAAACCAAGTCAGCCGCGAGGTCCTCAAGCGGGCTCTATTTTATGGCGGAGTCATGGGATCTTTCGCCGTCGAGCGTTTCGGCACCGAGCGCTTACAATCACTCACGCGCGATGAGATCGACGCCCGCTTTCAGACCTTCCGCGAATTGACTCATCTCGACTACTCTGCTGAGAATGGTTGTTCGTAGCTTGGCCTCGTTGACCTTGGCAGTGCATGCCTAAGAACGTGCTCCCAAAACGCGCCTCGGCAAAGGATCGCCAGCCCACCTGTGCAGCTCCGTGGGATGACCAGACCCGGCTCCTCCTGTGGCTCTCGACGTGCGTGGCGGTCATTTCCTTTCTCTTCTACTTTCAGAAGGGCGATGTGCTGCTCTACGGCGACGCCATCGCTCATATCAACATCGCCCGGCGCGTCTTCGACTCGAAAACACCCGGCCTGCTGCAACTCGGCACGGTCTGGCTTCCGCTGCCGCATCTGCTGATGATTCCTTTTCTAATCTCGAAACAACTCTGGCAGCGCGGAGTGGGGGGATCGATTCCCTCTCTGATCGCCTATGCGTGGAGCGTCGTTGGAATCTTCCGGCTGGCGCGCGGGACGTTCTGCTCCGGAGAAGGGGCCGACCTGGCCGCGCCCGTCGCCGCATGGACTGCGGCGATCATCTTTGCGGCAAATCCCAATTTGATCTACATGCAGACCACGGCCATGGGTGAGATTGTCTATCTCGCGTTTTTCATCTGGGCGGTAGTTTTCCTGCGCGCGTCTTTCCCCTCCGATCAAGCAGCCCTGACCAAATCTGCTCTATGTGTGGCGGCGGCGTGCCTGACGCGTTACGACGGCTGGTTTCTGGCAGCGGTCATGTCGATCACAGTCATTGCCGCGAGAGTCACCGCCAGGAGAACGCAGGCGAAGACTGAAGATCCCCCGCGCTGGTGTCCAGCCGCTGGCCGATTTGTATTGATTGCTGCGGCCGGACCCGTGCTCTGGCTGGCCTATAACGGAATCGTCTACCGCAACCCGCTGGAATTCGAGAACGGTCCCTATTCCGCGAAAGCAATCGAACAACGAACCGAGAGCGCGACGAATCCCGGGCACCCGGGCCGAGGCAATCTCCTGGTCGCAAGCTTGTACTTCCTCCGATCGGCGGAAGACAATGTCGCTGCGAATCCCTGGCTGGGGCGGCTTTGGATTGCATTTGCCGCCGCCGGAATCATCTTCGCTGTCGTAACATCTCGCACTCCAAAGTTCCGCGCCCGGCTCACTCTGCTGTTCCTGATTGTGCCGCTGCCGTTCTATGCGCTTGCGATCGCGTACGGGGGCGTGCCGATTTTTGTCCCCGAATTCTGGCCCCACACGCACTACAACGTGCGCTATGGACTGCAGTTATTGCCCGCCTTGGCGGTTGCCCTGGCCTCGCTGATGTATCTCGCGGTGCGCTCGAAGCACGGGAACGAGAAAGCGCGCGTTGCGGTCCTCATTTCGGTTGCCGCGCTGGTGGTCACCAGTTACGCCACGATTTGGCGCGTCGGCCCGATCTGCTTGCAGGAAGCCGAAATCAATATGCGCACTCGCAATCAACTCCAGGCCCAGGTTGCAGAATGGCTCGAAAAACTCCCTCCAAATACGACGTTGCTCATGTATCTCGGCGATCACGTCGGCGCGGTTCAAAAAGCCGGGATTCCGCTTGCCCACGTCATCAACGAAGGCAACCATCGCGTCTGGAAGCGGCCGGCAGACCCTGACGGTTTATGGGAGCGGGCGCTGGCCGATCCGGCAAAATACACCGATTATGTCGTAGCCTTCGAGGGCGATCCGGTTTGGCAGGCGGCCCACGAAGCTCACCTGAAAGCAATCGTCGAGATTCACGTCCTGGGTCAGCCCCGTGCCCTCATTTACAGCACGCGGTAATCACCCGGGTTAACGCGAGACCGGCTGGTTCGAGTGATAGAATCCGGCCATCTGCAGACCGCGGAGAACGTCTGCCCAGCGCATGAGTTGGCAACATTTGACAGATCTGCTGCACTCGGAGCTCACGAGCGGCGCCGCCGGCAATGCCCTGTTTCGGCTGGTGCTCGCGGCGTTTCTCGGCGGACTGATCGGGCTTGAGCGCGAATTGAAGCATCGCCCGGCCGGTCTGCGAACGAATTTGTTCATTTGCTTCGGGGCCGCCCTGTTCACCGTGCTGTCGCAGCGGTTGGCGGGCGTGCCTGCGGATTCGGCGCGAATCGCAGCGCAAATTATTCCTGGCATCGGATTTATCGGGGCGGGCACGATTCTGCATACCCGGGGCTTGACTACGGGACTCACTTCCGCGGCCACGCTGTTTGTGGTCGCTTCCATCGGCATGGCCGCCGGCGGCGGGCTCTATTTGACCTCAATGTTCGCCACCGGCGCCGTGCTCATCGCCCTGTTCACTCTGGGTCATCTGGAAGAAACGTTCAACCTCAAGCTACTCATGACCAGCTACGAAGTGACCGGCGCCGGGCTCGATGAGATTACCAACGAAGTGAACCGCATCCTGGAAGAGCATCATCGGATGATGCAGAACGTTGAGAGCGGTGGCACCGGAACGCACATCCGTGTGCAGTTCGATGTCGAGGGCTGCGAGCGCGAGCAGAAAGAATTGTTGCGCCGGCTGCAAGCATCGACGGTGATCGAACGCGCCACCGCGCTGGGCCACGTGGAGCGCGAGTGAACTCCGGCCGCAGCGTTCCCTTCGTGAAAGCCGGCGCCTGCGGCAATGATTTTCTGCTGATCGATCGCGCTCTTGCTCCGCAAGACATCGCGGCATTTACCCGGCACATTTGCGACCGCCACCAGGGCGTGGGCGCCGACGGCGTCGAGTGGATGTCGCCACATTTTTCCGCCGATCTGGAAATCACGCTCATCAACGCCGATGGCTCGCCCGCCGAAATCTCAGGCAATGGCACACGTTGCGTTGCCGCTTACATTTGTTCAAACCAGCCCAAGGAGCGCGTTTCCATTCTCACCGGCGCAGGCACGAAGATATGTTCACTGGTGGGACGGCGAAATTGTGAATATGAATTTGAGATGGAGATGGGCGAAGCGAAGCTCCAACCAGAGTTGACCCTGAAGATTGGCAGGGCTGAAGTGCAGGGAGTTCCGGTTTCGCTAGGAAATCCACATTTCGTGATCTTGGTTCACGATTTTCCCCGCGATTGGCAGGCGCGCGCGATGGAGATCCAGCGCAGTCCGCATTTCGCGCAGCAGGGAGTGAACGTAGAATTTGCCGAACCCCGGGGCAAGCACGATCTGCATGTGCATTTTTTCGAGCGGGGTGCCGGCGAAACCCGATCCTCGGGCACGGGATCGTGCGCGGCGGCTGTGGCCGCCATGTCCATGAAGCGAGCCGAATCACCGGTGAAAGTCCATGCCTCCGGAGGAACGCAGATTGTGCGTAAAGAAGGAAAGAATGTTTTTCTGCGCGGACCGGCGCGCCTGATTTGTCGCGGAGAGTTTTTCGCAAGCTGAACCACTCCGCCAAACTCGTCGGGTTTGTTCCGCAGAACCGAATCTTCGTCGACCAAGAAACGCATGCCAGCCCGCAAAAATCGCGCTAGGACGCATGATCGCAAGCCGCGCTTGAAACCGCCGCCGCTGCGTATCGGTGACACGGTTGGGATCGTCGCGCCGGCCAGCAATTTCCGCGAGCAGGATCTCAGATCAGGATGCGAAGCCCTCGCGCGTGCCGGATATCGGCCGTTCTATTTCGATTCCATCCTCGAGAAAGATCTCTACTTTGCCGGATCCGCCGAGCGCCGCGCGCGCGAGCTCGAACGGATGTTCGAGCGCGAAGAGGTTCGCGCGATTTTGTGC
>JASHRE010000608.1 GCA_030037515.1 Candidatus Sulfotelmatobacter sp. | reverse complement strand
GTGGGCAAACCGGGTACGGACGGTCGCAACATGGTCGTTGTCGATATCGCGATGCGCAAAATCGTCGGCAACGTCGATTTTGGTCACGGCGTGCGGCCCCACTGCGCCGTTTTCGGACCGAAAGACGGCCTGCTCTATGTGACCACCGAACTCGACAAAGCCATCGCCATCGTCGATCCGAAGACATTGCAGATCGTGGGATCGATTCCAACCGGTCAGCCGGAATCGCACATGCTCGCGATTTCGCCCGACGGAACGCGAGGTTACACCGCCAATGTCGGGCCGGGGACAGTTTCGGTTCTCGACATGAAAGCGAGAACGACGATCGCAGTGATTCCAGTTTCGAAGCAAGTACAGCGCATCGCAGTGTCGACGGACGGCAAGCTGGTTTTCACGTCGGATCAAACCAAGCCGCAGCTGGCGGTCATCGACGCCTCGAGCCACAAAATCAAAATGTGGATTCCACTGCCCGGATTCGGCTATGGAGCCGCACCGACGCCCGACGGCCGCTGGCTGGTGATTGCGATTCTGAACGCTGACAAAATCGCCGTGATCGATCTGAAATCGATGAGGGTGGCACACGTGATCGATGTTCCCGCGGCTCCACAGGAAACTTTGATCCGCCCCGATGGCGGGGCGGCGTACGTTTCGTGCGACGCCAGCAAGAAAATTGCAGTGATCAAAACCGCGGACTGGACGGTTGAAAAGCTGATCGATGCTGGCCCGGCAGCAGATGGGCTGGCCTGGGCGAGCCATTAAGCCTCAAAAGCCAAAAGGCGAGACCGCGGGCCAGGATGAGCAGTGCCGGCGGCTTGGCACATCGCTCACGGGCGCGCGCCAACAATCGCGCTTCTGTTATCGAACCAAAGTGTGCAGAACAATCGCGACAAGCACTTCGAATCGCGCGTGGTTCGCCGCCACGGTCAGCGGGCTGCGATCGTGCCATTCTAATGGCGCAAAAGAAATCACGGGTTGGCGCGCCGGCCAAGCCTGAGTCGCGGCCGAATCCGCGTCGGGTGAAGAGACAGAAATGAGCCACGGCTCAATCCTGAAACCGGAGTATTGTCTGTGAAATTTCGTATTTGCTGCGGCTTCGATATTCAGACTCAGCGTTTGCCGTGGGGTTTCACAACGACCAACTTATCCGGGCCGACCGCGGCTCAGACAACCCAGTTCGAGCGCACAACCATCGTACCGAACGTAACTTATAGTTTCTGCATGAGCTTGCCGTGGCCTTGTTGGCTGTAGTAAAAAACAGGGTGTTGCGCTGAATTCGACCGATGCTTCATCTTCGCAATCAGGGATACGATTGGCGCCAGCGCGGTTGTGCGTTGGTGGTCGTTATCGCCGTGTGCGGGTTAACCGTGAAGCTGGCGACACGGTTTGCGTCCTTTGATTCTACTTCGACTCCCGCCATCACCACGGTACAACCGCACCTGTCTCCCGCGCCCAACCGGCAGCGGCTGATGGGCACCGCGACGACGTGGACGGCTCCCATAATTCGGCCCAGTTTGTTCGACTCCACCAGTGCTTATTCGGCGAGTGCTCCAGTCGGACCTCTCTTGCCCAACGTTCTGTTCGAACAAAACCTCTATAACCGACCTCCGCCTTGCCCCGGCAATCTTGCTTGATTCTGTTCTGCCCTAGGTTTTAGCACGCGGTTTCCTAAGGACTGTTTTTCGGGCACGACGCCTGCGCTGATGGGCTCCTTCGCCTTAGGAGGCTGCATGCCTGTCGCCGCCGCCGGACTCGGCAAATCAGGGCGGAAACGTCGGCAGACAGCGAACGGGATTCAGAAGTAAAGTTGTAACAACAACAGAACGCTCCTCGGCTCGAAAAACCGATCACTAATGTGAGGAAACAGCGTGACAATCGCGCCTCTGTTAACGGATCAACAATTGCAGCGTCTCCGCCAGTTCAGCACCTGCATCGTGGCCAATGCGATTGAGAAATTTAATGTCCGGCTGCGCAACACGGGCTTTACCGATGGGAGCATTCATTGCCGGTTTCCCGACGCGCCGCCGATGGTCGGCTACGCGGTAACGGCGCGACTTCGCAGCGAAGATCCGCCGGTGATCGGCAATATGTTTCGCGACCGCAGCGACTTTTGGAATGCGATTCTGACCATCCCGGCTCCCCGTGTGCTGGTTCTGAGAGACATGGACGAGTTTCCGGGCCGGGGAGCCTTCGTGGGTAACGTGCACAGCGCCATTTTGAAGGCGCTGGGCTGTGTCGGCTACGTCACCAATGGCGCCGTGCGCGAGTTGCCCGGAGTGAGGGAACAGGATTTTCAGTTGTTCTCCGGAAATCTTGCCGTTTCGCATGCATATGCCCACATTTTTGATTTTGGAGCCAAGGTCGTGGTGGGCGGCATGGATGTGCATCCCGGCGACCTGCTGCATGGCGATCGGCACGGCGTGCTTACCATACCCGCAGAGATCGCAGCGGAACTTCCGCGCGTCGCCGCAGAGCTTGAAGTTCTGGAAAAGAAAGTGATCGAGTTTTGCAGGTCCGAGGAATTTTCCGTGGAGAAGCTCTCGGAGATCACAAAGTCGCTGAGGTAGTGCTCTGTGGGAACGGTCAAATCATTTGAGCGAGAGCGGCAAAGCACGGGAGGGGGAAGCAATGAGTCGACGCGGCAGTGGATCAAGTCCGAAGCAAAGAGGTTGGCTGGCAGCCGCTACGGCTGCGGCCGTGCTCCTGGTTGCCCTGGCCGGCAGTCTGTCGTCGTGCAGCGGTGGCGATGCCTCCAAGGTCGAAGCCAACGCTCCAACGGCCACCGTTGCGGTCACGCGCGTGGTGAAAAAGTCGCTGGGACGCCAGATCACGCTTTCCTCCGAACTGGTTCCCTTCCAGGAGATTGATGTGTACGCGAAGGAATCCGGCTACGTGAAGGAACTCTATGTCGACTACGGCTCGCACGTAAAGCAGGGCCAGGTAATGGCAACGCTCGAAATTCCAGAACTCGAGGCGCAGCTGCAGGTCGATAAGGCTGATATTAGAAATGCGAATGACGAAGTGACGCGCGCGCAGCATGAACTCGCGCGCTACCAGGCTCTCTATAAGGCATTGCACCTCGAATACACCCGCTTGAACGGAGTGTTCGAGAGCCAGCCTGGTATCGTCGCGCAACAGGAAGTCGATGATGCGCAAGGCAAAGATCTGGCAGCGGCGTCGCAGGTCGACGCAGGCGAGGCCGCTCTGGCAGCTGCAGAGAGCAATCTGGCCGCTGCCAAGGCGAAGTTGATTCGCGAGCAAAGCCTTTTCGATTACTCCAGAATCACGGCTCCTTTCTCCGGAGTGGTAACCGATCGCTATGCCAATCTGGGAACGCTGGTGCAAGCCGGTGTGGGCACCAGCACGCAGGCCATCCCGATCGTGCGTCTCTCGCAGGATGACTTATTCCGGCTCGTGATTCCAGTTCCCGAGGCGTACGTACAATTCATTCGCATCGGCGATCCCGTAGATGTGCGCGTGCCGTCTCTGAACCACACCTTTCCCGGCAAGGTGGCGCGTTCCTCTGTCGACGTTCGCGTCGATACTCGCACCATGCACACAGAAGTCGACGTCCGCAACCCCAATCGTGTCCTGGTTTCCGGTTTGTATGCCGAGGCGACGTTGACGCTCGAACATCGCAACGACATTCCCACCGTGCCCATTCAGGCACTCAATCGCGAAGCCGATAAAACGACGGTTTTTGTCGTGGATCGGGATGGAACACTGCGGGACCGCCAGGTTCAGACCGGACTTACAACCAGCAGCTTTGCGGAAATTGTTTCTGGACTCAAGGAAGGCGAGCAGATCGTCGTCAGTGATCGCAGCGGCCTCAAAGATGGAGAACGAGTTCAAGCCAAAATGGTGGACGTGCTCGAATACCACGAGTCGAACTCACAGTGAACGCGCGCCGCCGAATGAATTTTCGACTCGAACATAGGGGATAGGGTCTATGCCTGGATTTTCCATTCGCAATCCGTATTTCATCATCGTGCTCTGTTTGGCGCTGCTGGTGATTGGCGTGACCAGCCTGGCGCGCATGCCGGTTGACCTGTTTCCGCCAATTAATCTGCCCGAGGCCGTGGTGGCCACGTTCTATAGCGGCATGCCACCCGAGGACATCGAATTTGATATCACCAATCCGCTCGAGCGCTTCTTCACTTTAGGCTCGGGTATCGATCACATGGAATCGCGTTCGCTGTTGGGCGTGAGCATTATTCGAGTCTTCTTTCAGCCGGGAACAAACGCCGACAGCGACGTCAGCGAACTTTCGAACCTCGCCTTGGCGGACCTGAAGCGTCTGCCACCGGGAACGCTGCCTCCGGTAGTTCTGAAATTCGACTCATCGAGCCTGCCGGTGGCGCTGGTCACCGTAAAGGGTGAAGGACTGACGGAAACGCAGTTGCACGATTACGCGCAATTTGAGATCCGCAACCAGATCGCAGTCGTTCCGGGCGCCGAGATCCCCATTCCTTTCGGCGGCAAATACCGGCAGATCATGGTTTACGTCGATCCCTACAAGTTGCTGTCGCGTCAGCTCAGCCCCATGGACGTGGTCGACTCCGTCAACCAGGCGAACCTGATTCTGCCTGCCGGGGACATCAAGATGGGGCCTTACGATTACTTCGTCTATTCCAACAGCCTCGTCGACAACATGCAGCAGCTCAATGACGTTCCCATCAAGGTGAAAGGCCATTCCTGGGTGACTGTCGGGGATGTGGGAAAAGCCGAAGACGCCAGCCAGATTCAGTACAACATTGTGCGCATCGACGGCCAGAAATCGGTTTACATCCCGATCATGAAACAAGGAGGGGACACCAACACCATCGAGGTCGTGAATGGAGTCAAGGACCTGATCAAGCATCTGTATGACATCCCCTCCCAGTTGAAGACCAGCGTGGTGTTCGATCAGTCGGTGTACGTAAAAGACGCGATCGACACGGTCTTGCATGAAGGTTTCATGGGGCTGATTCTCACCACCCTCATGATTTTGATTTTCTTGGGCAGCTTTCGCGCAACGTCCGCCGTGCTGCTTTCGATTCCGCTGTCGGCGCTGGCGGCGTTTGTGATCCTGGCTTTGATGGGCGGGACCGTGAATACGATGATCCTGGGAGGGATGGCACTCGCCTTCTCGCGCGTGATCGACAACTCCGTTATCTCGCTCGAGAACATCTATCGCCATCTGGAAATGGGTGCTGCCCCGATGATTGCCGCGGAGGTTGGCGGATCGGAGGTGAATCTGGCCGTGCTTGCGGCCACGCTCGTTGATGTCGTGGACTTCTTCCCCGTAATTTTTCTGTATGGCGTAGCGAAGTTCCTCTTCTCTGCGCTGGCTCTTGCGTTTTGCCTGTCGCTGCTCGCGTCGTTCGTGGCCGCGATGACGGTCATTCCACTGTTCTGCTCGCGATTCTTGAAAGCTGTGCCCCACGGCGGACATGCAAATGCTGAAGCTGGGCACGCGAACCAACAGCGCGAGCCGGAATACGAGCTCGGGCCGACGCGGCCGACCGACCACTCGCTGTGGGAACGATTCAACGCCGGCTTCAATCGCGTGTTCAATCGCGTCCTTGATTACTACGAATATTGGGTGCGGCGCGCACTAAAGCGTCCCGGGCTCACGGTTGCGGCACTGACGGGAAGTTTCCTCGCCAGCTTGGCGATTTATTTTTTCCTCGGCCTGGCATTCTTTCCAAAGACCGATGCCGGCCAGTTCACGATCAACTTGAAAGTTCCGACTGGAACTCGCATTGAAGTCAGCAATGACTACGTCGGCAAAGTCGAGGATCTGATCCGGCAAGTAGTCGCGACCAAGGATTTGAAGAGAATCGTCTCCAATATTGGCGTGGTTCCGGATTTTTCGGCGCTCTACACCACCAACGCCGGCGCCTATACCGCGACGGTGCAGGTGCAGTTGAATCAGCCGCATAAAACCAGCAGCTTCGAGTACATGGACCGGGTTCAGAAAGAAATTGCCAGCCAATATCCGGAGATGCGGACTTTTCTTTATAGCGGCTCCTTGGTCGACGCCATCCTCAACAGCGGCAAGATCGCGCCGATTGACGTGCAGGTCAGCAGCCCGGACTTGCCGCAGATTTATGGAATTGCTCAGAAGTTGGCGGGAGAGATCGGGCGAGTGCGCGGGGTGGGGCAGATATACGTCCCGCAGGATATGAATTATCCGGCGCTGCGACTGGATGTCGACCGTGTCCACGCCGGCGAACTGGGCTTGAGTCAGAAGGATGTCGTCGACAACGTCATCACTTCTCTAAACTCGAATTACATGATTGCACCCAATTACTGGGTCGATCGCAAGACCGGCAATGATTACTACCTCACGGTGCAATACTTCGAGCACGGTCAACCTGCGATTCACAACACGATTGATCTCGGGCAGATTCCTTTGCGCGATCCCGGGATGGAGGACTCGCATTGCAACTCGACCACAGCGGCGCCATTTAATACAACTCCCCCGGCTTGGAATTGCCCGAGTCTGGGCAGGCCGACCACGGTACTCAACAACGTGGTCAAGGTTGTGCCCTTCCAGACCCCCACCGAAATCGATCACTACCAGATTCAGCGCGTGATCGATGTTTACGTCACTCCCAAGGGAGAGGATCTCGGCGATGTCAGCAACGCCATCCGCGGCATTCTCGCCAGGGCTCGAGCAAAGGCAGAAATCCCAGAGAATGTGCGGGTGAACCTGCGCGGGATGGTCGAGGATATGGACGCTTCGTTCAAGAGCTTCGCCCTGGGATTTACGTTGTCGTTTTTGTTGCTCTATCTGATCCTGACGGCGCAATTCAAGTCGTTCGTTGACCCCTTCCTCATCATGCTGGCGATTCCGATGGGCTTCATCGGAGTTCTCATCATTCTGCCCCTCACGCACAGCACGTTGAACGTGATGTCGCTGATGGGAGTGCTGATGCTGATCGGCATTGCCGACTCGAACAGCATTCTGATCGTCGATTTCGCCCACAATCTGGAAACGCAAGGGTTGTCCCCGAAGGACGCTGTGATCACGGCCTGCCGGGTGCGTCTGCGTCCGATCCTGATGACTTCTTTGGCCACCATCATCGGCATGATTCCGATGGCGATGAAACTTGGGACCGGCGCCGAGCAATATGCGCCCATGGCACGGGCGATCATCGGCGGACTGACCTCGTCGGTGGTGCTGACGATTTTCATCGTGCCAGCCGCGTATCTGCTGGTCTACGGGAAAAACAATCAGCCAGCCGCTACCGCTTCTGCGACGGAGAACGCCGAATGAGACACCATGTAAACGGTCGTAGAGCGTTAGCGATCTTTCTGTGGAGTGTGGGTATCGTGCCGGCCGCGTTGGGGCAGAATTTTGTTCGCGTCCCTTCTGCGGAAAACCTGCCATCCGCGCCGCAACCACAAAGCCGACCGGATGCAACACCGCGCTCGATGGCTTCTCTGGCCGCAAGCTATCCCGCTCGCGATCCCGCGCAGATGAGTTCCGCTCCCGGCTCCCTGCCTGCCTCTGCACCGGTCCAGCCGCCCAGCGGTGCTATGCGCTTGACACGTGTTCAGGCGGAGCAACTCGCGATCAAAAACAATCCCCGAATCAGCGTGGGTCGTTTGCTCGCCTTGGCGGAGCATCAGCTCTATCGCCAAACTCGTTCCGCTGAATTTCCCACGTTTAACGGAGATATCACCGCAGTGGAGGCGCATGAAGGCAGCCGCATTGGCGCCGGCTCGCTGACCGCGTCGCGTTTGTTGGAGCATGCCGGGGCAGGCGTTACTTTGAGTCAGCTGCTTACCGATTTCGGTCACACGACCAATTTGGTTGCGTCTTCCAAACTGCGCGACAGAGCCGCGCAGGCCAGCGGTCTCGCGACCGAGGAAGACGTCGTTCTGGCGACAGACCAGGCTTTTTACGGCGCTTTGCAGGCGCAAGATCTGCTCAAAATCGCACAACAGACGGTGACCACCCGGCAGTCTGTCGAAAGCCAGGTCAACGAGCTGACAAAAAGTAAGTTGAAATCAGAAGTCGATCTGGCGTTTGCGCAAGTGAACCTGTCGGAAGCCAAGCTGCTATTGCTTGACGCTCAAAACAACGTCGACTCCAGTCTCGCCGTGCTGACCTCCATCCTTGGCTTCGATAAACAAGTGCAGTACGAATTGGTGGAAGAGAACGCACAGGCGCAGACGCCGCCTCCTCCTGACGTGGATGTCGTCGTCAACACCGCTCTGCAGCAACGTCCCGATTTGCAGTCGTTCACCTACAATCAGCAAGCGGCGGAAAAATTCCGCCGCGCGCAGCGTGATCAGTTGCTACCCACCCTCAGCGCGTTGGGAATTGCCGGAGGAACTCCGGTGCGCCCCGACTGCATCGACGGATGCTTCCCCAATTACTTCATTTCAAGCTGGTACGGCGCAGTCGGCGTGAACATGAGCATCCCGATCTTCGACGGATTCCTGTACACCGCCCAAGCGTCCGAGGCGAAGTATCGAGCCCTGGCCGCGGCGGAAGATACCCGCGATCTGCGCGATCGCGTTGTGCGCGATGTACGTACCGCATGGCTGGCCGCCAATACGGCGTTTCAGCGCGTCGGCGTCGCCGAGGAACTCTCCCAAGAAGCCGATCTCAGTCTTCGTCTAGCCCAGGGACGGTATCAGCTTGGTCTAAGTTCCATCGTCGAATTGAGTCAGGCGCAGTTGCAGCAGGCCAGCGCAGCCCTTGGCTACGTCAACGCGCAATATCAGTACAAGCTCGCGCTTTCGACGCTGAACTTCGAGATGGGCGTGCAACCGTGAGTTTCACGCTTCTCGTGGTGGAGGAATTGGGGGTGGCACAGCGCTTCAGCGCTGCGATTCGCGCCCGGTTTAGCTCGTCGCCGGAATAAGCGGAGAACCACATCGCTGCTCGATCTGGTTCGAAGTCGAACCATCCCTACTCGGGAGAGAAACTGCTGGCCATGGGGATCCCTCGCTGGGTTCGGAACGACAACGGTACAAGAACGCATAAGTTCTACACCGTGACGGTGACCGACGTTTCCGTGCGCGTCACCGGTCGATACCAAGTGTCGCGTTCCACCGGCATGCGTCCCGCCGCACGAATCAGGCGTTCCAGTTCCTGCCGCCGCATCCCTTGCGGCGTCGTCGCTCCCGCGTCGTGATAGATCTTTTCTTCGATTACCGTTCCGTCCATATCGTCAGCGCCAAAGCGCAGCGAAATTTGCGCGATCTTGGGAGTCATCATCTGCCAGTACGACTTGATGTGGGGGAAATTGTCGAGCACGAGACGGCTGACCGCGATCTGCTTGATGTCGAGCATGCCGGTCGTTTTCGGCAGATGCTGCAGCGGCGTGTTATCGGGATGAAATGCGAGTGGAATGAACGTCTGGAATCCGCCAGTTTCATCCTGCAAGGCGCGCAGTTTCAGAAGATGATCGACGCGGTCTTCGTCGTTTTCCACGTGGCCGTAGAGCATGGTCGCATTCGATTTCAGGCCGATCTGATGCGCCAGGCGCGCCGTTTCCAGCCATTGGTCTCCGTCGATCTTATGATCACAAATGATGTGCCGCACGCGGTCGGCAAAAATTTCCGCGCCCCCACCAGGAAGGGAATCCACACCAGACGCTTTCAACTGTTCGAGCGTTTCGCGGATCGACAGCTTCGCTCGCCGCGCTAAATAGGCCACTTCCACCATGGTGAATGCTTTCAGATGCACCTGCGGAAAGCGCTGCTTCAGCCCGGCGCAGAGATCGAGGAAATACTGGAACGGCAGATCCGGGTGCAGGCCGCCTACGATGTGAAACTCCGTGACCGCTTCGGAGTACCCGGAACCCGCGGTCTGAAACGCTTCTTCGAGCGCCATGGTGTAAGCGCCGGGCCCATCCTTCTTTCGTCCAAAGGCGCAGAGTCGACACGCGGCCACGCAAACATTGGTCGGATTGATGTGCCGATTGACATTGAAGTATGTCCTGTCGCCGTGCATCTGCTCGCGGATGTAATTGGCCATCCAGCCGAGAGCCAAAACATCCCCGGTGCGATAGA